>JBBSNQ010000083.1:0-6502 GCA_038232575.1 Solirubrobacterales bacterium
ATGAACCTGCTCGCCGCCCAGCTCTATGCCGAGTCGAACTTCAACCCCTTCGCGCGCAGCTCCGCGGGGGCGCTCGGCATCGCGCAGTTCACGCCCGGCACGGCACGCGCATACGGGTTGCGGAACCCCTTCGATCCCAAGGCATCGATCGACGCGCAGGCGCGCCTGATGGCCGACCTGTTGCGGCGCTTCAAGACGACCGCGCTGGCGCTCGCCGCCTACAACGCGGGACCGGGCGCGGTCGCCCGCTACGGCGGCCTGCCTCCGTTTGCAGAGACGCGTGCCTACGTGTCGAAGATCCTCGGTCTGCTCGGTGGCGCGGGTGAGATCGCCGTCGACGCCGCATCCGCCTTCGACGTGCGTCTGATCGAGTAGCCGAGGGCGCACCCGGCATCGATCCGTTGCCTGGTGCGAGTAGCTGAGGTCGCGGTCGGCGCGGATGCGCTGCCGGGTGCGGTTGACTCAGCTGCGCGCGGCCCGGCAGCCCAGCCGCTGCGATGCGCTCAGCCGCCCAGGTTGAACGTCTGGCGGAGAATGCTCAGGCCGCTGCGCGGATCGCGGCAGTCGTCCGGCAGGCTCGGCTCCTGCCCGGGGATCACGAAGCTGTAGCGGCTGCGCTCGTCGAACCCGCTGCCGCAGGTCGAGCGGTACACGGTCCCGAGCGCGCCGGCGAGCACCGCCAGCGCCACCACGATCACGATAAGGGCTATGACCCCGCCGCCGAGCATGCGGATGACTCCCATGGCCTATGTATACCCGTTTTCGCCGTGCCTATCCTCGATGCCATGGCTTCGCCTGCGGTAGCCGAGAGCTCTGAGCGCGCCGAGCGCGTCTCGGCCCAGCGCCGCGGCCTGCCCGACGGGCCCGGCGTCTACCTCTTTCGCGACGAGCAGCAGCGCGTCATCTACGTTGGCAAGGCGAAGTCGATCCGCAAGCGCGTGGGCTCGCACTTCGCGGGCCGCGGCGGCCGCGGCGCCGGCGACATGCTCGGTCGCATCGACCAGATCGACTTCGTGGTCACCCAGACCGAGGCCGAGGCTTTCCTCGCCGAGCAGCGCTTCATCAGGCAGTACCGCCCGCGCTTCAACATCCGCCTGCGCGACGACAAGTCGTATCCCTACATCGCCATCTCGCTCGACGAGGACTATCCGCGGGTCTACTTCACGCGCGAGCGCCACCGGCCCGCGCGCGCGTACTTCGGTCCCTTCTCGAACGCCAAGCGCGTGCGCGAGACGCTCGAGCTGCTCGGCAAGGTGTTTCAGTACCGCACCTGCGACGGGCCCGAGCCGGGCCGCGCTTCCGGCTCGCCCTGCCTCGACTACTTCATCAAGCGCTGTCAGGCGCCCTGCGTCGACTACATCTCGAAGCAGGACTATCGCCGCAACATCGAGTCGATCGTCGCGTTCCTGTCGGGTCGCTATCGCCAGATCGAGCGCGACCTCGAGGCCGAGATGAAGGCCGCGGCGGCGAGCCAGGAGTTCGAGCAGGCCGCTCAGGCCCGCAACCGCCTGCGTGCGGTGCGCTCGCTGCTCGAGCGCCAGCGGATCGCCAACGAGGCGGTCGGCACGCTCGACGCGATCGCCGTCGCGAGCGCCGGCACCGATGCCAACGCCCAGGTATTCCAGGTCCGCGACGGCGTGCTCGCCGACCGGCAGTCGTTCTATCTCGAGAACGCCGCGAGCCGCGAGGAGCCGGAGGTGGCGGAGGAGTTCGTCCTCCAGTACTACGCGACCTCGCCGGCGATCCCGCCGCAGGTGATCGTGCCCCGCGGGCTCGAGCGCCCGGAGGTGCTGTCGGCCGCGCTCGCCGAGCGGCGCGGTGGACCCGTCGAAGTGCGCCACGCCGAGCGCGGCGAGAAGCGCCGCATCTTCGAGCTCGCCGAGCGCAACGCGCGCCTCGCTCTCGAGCAGGATCGCCTGCGCTCGGAGCGCCGGCGCACGGAGCGCATCGAGGCGCTCGAGGGGCTGCAGGAGACGCTCGCGATGGAGGCCGTGCCGATGCGCATCGAGTGCTTCGACATCTCGAACCTGGGCGAGACGCATACGGTCGCATCGATGGTGGTGTTCGAGGGCGGGGCGCCGAAGAAGTCCGACTACCGGCGCTTCGCGATCCGTGACGCGGTCCAGGACGACTTCGCCGCGATGGGCGAGGTGCTCAGCCGCCGCATGGCGCAGTACGTCGCCCACCGGGAGCGCTCTCCGCACGAGCGCTCTTACGACGCCTCGTTCGCCGCGGCGGCGGGCCTGATCGTGATCGACGGGGGCAAGGGGCAGCTCTCCTCGGGGATCGCGGCGCTCGGCGAGCTCGACGACCTCGGGGCGACGGTGGTCTCGCTCGCCAAGCGTGTGGAGGAGGTCTTCCTGCCAGGCCGCTCGGATCCGCTGCTGCTGCCGCGCAGCCCGGCGCTCCATCTCCTCCAGCGGGTGCGCGACGAGGCGCACCGCTTCGCGATTGAGTTCCACCGCAGCCGTCGCGATCGGGCGATGACGCGCTCCGCGCTAGACGAGCTGCACGGGGTCGGTCCTGCGCGGAAGCGCCTGCTGCTCGACCACTTCGGCTCCCCGGATCGAGCCCTCAGCGCGAGCCGTGAGGAGCTCGAGGCGGTCCCCGGCCTGCCGGGCAAGCTGGCGCGCGACATCCACTGGCGCCTGCACAAGGCCGGCTGATGGCCAGGTGCTGCGCCGAGGGCCGTGTCGGGCCGATGTCGGAGGTCCGGCTGATGGCAGGGTCTGGCTGATGGCAGAGGGCGGCATCGACGACTTCGTCGTGATCACGGGCTTCTCGGGCGCCGGCAAGTCGCAGGCGATGGCGTGCTTCGAGGACGCGGGCTACTTCTGCGTCGACAACTTGCCGCCCGAGATGATCGACTCGCTCGCCGAGCTCTTCGAGCACGAGGGCTCGAACGTCAAGCGCGCAGCGATCGTGAGCGACGTGCGCGGCGGCGACTACTTCGAGGGGCTCGTCAGCGTGCTCGACCGGCTCGGCACCCGCGGTCAGCCCCACCGGCTGCTCTTTCTCGAGGCTTCCGAGGCGGCGCTGGTCGACCGCTACAAGGAGACACGCCGCCGCCACCCACTGGCGGACGGCGGCCAGCTCGGGGCCGCGATCGCCCACGAGCGCGAGCTGCTCACGCCGATCAGGCAGCGGGCCGACGTCTCGATCGACACGACCGACCTCGAGGCGGCGCGCCTGCGCCAGATCGTCGCCGACAAGATGCTGCCGGCCGCCGCCCGCGGCAAGCTCGCCGTCACCTTCCTCACCTACGGCTTCAAGCACGGCGTGCCGCGCGACGCGGACCTGCTCTTCGACGTGCGCTTCCTGCCAAACCCCCACTACGAGCCGGGGCTGCGCGAGCTGACGGGGCTCGACGCAGGCGTCGTCGAGTATGTCCGCGGCTCGGAAGGCATCGACGAGTTCTACGAGCGGCTGCTGCCGCTGCTCGACTACCTGCTGCCCGCCTACGTGCGCGAGGGCAAGGCGCACCTGACGATCGGCGTGGGATGCACCGGTGGGCGACATCGCTCGGTGGCCATCGCCGAACAGCTCGCTGAGATCTACGGCGCGCGCGAGGGCGGCTACACGGTCGACGTCGTGCACCGCGACATCGACAAGCCGCCGCGTGCGAGCTGAGGCAGTGCGGGCCGGGGCAGTGCGGGCCAGGGCATGCGGGCTGAGGCTCGCCGCGAGCCCAGTTGCGCCCATCGACCGACCGAGAGCCGTCCACCCGCTGCTAGATTCCGACTTCTTGATGGACCGAGGCACAAGGAGGGCCCTGTGGCGCTGCGCGCGGGCATAAATGGATTCGGACGAATCGGCAGGAACGTCTTTCGCGCCGCCTACGAGCGCGGGGCGGAGATCGAGTGGGTCGGCGTCAACGACATCACCGACACCGAGACGCTCGCCCATCTGCTCCGCCACGACTCGATCCTCGGCCCATTCCCGGGCACGGTTGAGGCCAAGCCGACCGCGCTCGTGATCGATGGCAGGGAGCTGCGCGTCTCGGCCGAGCGCGATCCCGCGGCGCTGCCGTGGGGCGATCTCGGCGCCGAGGTCGTAATCGAGTCGACCGGGCTCTTCACCGACCGCGAGAACGCCGCCAAGCACCTAGAGGCCGGGGCGAGCAAGGTAATCATCTCCGCGCCCGCGAGCGACCCGGACGTCACGCTCGCGCCCGGCGTAAACGACGACGCCTACGACGCCTCGACCCACCACGTGATCTCGAACGCCTCCTGCACGACCAACTGCCTCGCCCCGGTCGCAAAGGTCCTGAACGACGCGCTCGGCATCGAGCACGGCCTGATGACCACCGTCCACGCCTACACCGCCGACCAGCAGCTCCAGGACGCCCCGCACAAGGACCTGCGGCGCTCGCGCGCGGCTGCGATCAACCTGATCCCTACCTCGACCGGCGCCGCGAAGGCGATCGGGGCCGTGATCCCGGAGCTCGACGGAAAGCTGAACGGGATCTCCGTGCGCGCCCCGGTCCCGACGGGATCGCTCGTCGATCTCACGGTCACCGTCGGCCGCGCGACGAATGTCGAGGAGGTAAACGAAGCGTTCCGCGAGCGTGCCGACAGCGGGCCGCTTGAGGGAATCCTGCGCTACTCCGAGGAGCCGCTCGTCTCGACCGACGTCGTCCGCTCGCCCTACTCGTCGGTCTTCGACTCGGGCATGACGATGGTCACCGGCGGCACGCTCGTCAAGGTGCTCTCCTGGTACGACAACGAGTGGGGCTACTCGAACCGGCTCGTCGAGCTCGCGCAGAGCGTGATGCGGGGAGTGGCCGCGAACTAAGCGGTCCCTTTAGTTGGCCGGATTCGCCAAGAAGACGCTGCGCGACCTGGCGGTCGAGCGCGGCGCCCGGGTGCTGCTGCGCGCCGATCTCAACGTGCCGCTCGCCTCTGGCAGCGTCGCCGACGACTCGCGCGTGCGCGCCGCGCTGCCGGCCTGCGAGGAGCTGCGCGAGCGCGGCGCGCGGACGGTCGTGTGCTCGCACCTCGGGCGGCCGCAGGGGAGGGACCCCGCGACCTCGCTTGCGCCGGTCGCAGAGCGGCTCTCCGAGCTGCTCGGGAGCGAGGTGCGTCAGGCGACGGAGGTCGTGGGCGAGCAGGCGAGCAGGGCCGCGGACGCGCTCGGCGAAGGTGAGCTGCTGATGCTCGAGAACACCCGCTGGGAGGCCGGCGAGACCGACAACAGCCCCGAGCTCGCGCGCGAGCTCGCCTCGCTGGGCGAGGTCTTCGTAAACGATGCCTTCGGCGCCGCGCACCGTGCGCACGCCTCGACGGTCGGCGTCGCGGAGCGGCTGCCCGCGGTGGCCGGCCCGCTGCTCGAGCGCGAGGTCACGACGCTGACGGGGATCGTCGAGGCTCCGCGCAGTCCCTTCGTGGTCGCGCTCGGCGGCGCCAAGGTGAGCGACAAGATCGGCCTGATCGAGCGCTTCCTCGAGCTCGCGGACACGATCCTGATCGGGGGCGCGATGTGCTTCACGTTCCTGCGCGCGCAGGGAGCGTCCACCGGCGACTCGCTCGTCGAGGAGGACAACGTCGAGGTCGCCCGCCAGCTGCTCGAGCGGGCGGAGGCCTCCGGCTGCCGGCTGCTGCTGCCGCTCGACCTCGTGCTGGGCGACTCCTTCGATGCCGACGCCGAGGTCCGCGAGCAGGACGGCACCGACGTGCCCGACGGCTGGATGGGGCTCGACATCGGTTCACGTACCGCCGAGGCCTACGCACGAGAGGTCGACCAGGCGGCGACCGTGCTCTGGAACGGACCGATGGGGGCGTTCGAGCTCGCCCCGTTCGCGGCGGGGACGCGCGCGCTGGCCAAGGCGGTCGCCGAGGCGGACGCGACGACCGTGGTCGGCGGCGGCGACTCCGCTGCCGCGCTGGCGCAGCTCGGCTACGCCGAGCGCGTGACGCACCTCTCGACCGGCGGCGGGGCCTCGCTCGAGCTGCTCGAGGGCAAGGCGCTGCCCGGGGTGGAGGCGCTCGACGATGCCTAGCCGCGGGCGGCCGCTCGTGGCTGGGAACTGGAAGATGCACAAGACGGTCGCCGAGGCGCGCAGCTCGATCGCGGAGCTGCTGCCGCGGCTGCCCAAGGAGGACGATGTCGACGTCGTCGTCTGCGCGCCCTTCACGGCGCTCGCCGCAGCGGTCGAGGAGGCGCGCGGCAGCAGGGTCGCGATCGCCGCTCAGAACATGCATGAGGCGGACGAGGGCGGCCACACCGGTGAGGTCTCGGCGCCGATGCTCGTCGACCTCGAGGTCGAAGCGGTCGTGCTCGGGCACTCCGAGCGACGCAGGGACAACGGTGAGAGCGACCGCGCGCTTCAGGGCAAGGTGCCGGCGGCGCTCGCGGCCGGACTCGTTCCGATCCTGTGCGTCGGCGAGAGCGAGGAGGAGCGCGAGCGCGGCGACATGCAGCGCCGGCTGCGCGCCCAGGTCCAGGAGGCGCTCGAGGACGTGCCTCTCGATCGGCTTGCCGAGGCGGTGATCGCGTACGAGCC
>JBBSNQ010000084.1:0-6501 GCA_038232575.1 Solirubrobacterales bacterium
GCGCCTTGCCGCCCTCTTCTGCGTCGTGGGACCGGTCACGAGCGTGTTCGCGCTCGCCGTCTGGCCGCCGATGGCGATCGCCGGTTTCACCGGGTGGCTTGCGGCCGCTGCGATCATCGTCGGAACGCTCGGGCTCGGCGCCTGGGCATACAGGCAGAGGGACTTCAATCGGCTCCTGCTCGTCCCCTACGCCGGCTTGCTGGTCATCGCTGCGGGCGTGTGGCTGACCGGCGGGCACGGCTCTCCGTACGCCGAGCTCTACGTGCTAAGCCTCGTCTACGTGGCGGGCATCTACTCGCGGCAGCGCATCGCCGCGTTCTTCGCCGTGCTCGCGCTGGCGCTCGCCGCGCCGCTCGTCTACGACGGCTGGGACATGCACGCCGCGCAGGTGATGTCGGTGAGCCTCGTGTTCCTGCTCGGGCTGGCGCTCTTGGTGATGATGCTTGCTCGAAGCCTGCGCAGGCAGCGGATCTCGCTGCAGCGCCTGGCGGGCCGCGACGAGCTGACCGGCCTCGGCAACCGGCGCGCGCTGGAGGAGACGCTCGACAGGGAGATCAACCGCGCCGGACGCACGGGCAGCGCGCTCACGATCGCGATCGCGGACATCGACGGCTTCAAGGGCGTCAACGACCAGTTCGGGCACCTGGCCGGCGATCAGTGCCTGCGCGGGGTCGCGAGCGCGCTCGCCGGAGAGACGCGCCGCTCGGACCTGTGCTTTCGCTGGGGTGGGGATGAGTTCGTCATGCTGCTGCCTGATACGCCGAAGTCGGGCGGGGAGGTCCTGCAGGGACGCCTCGGCGCGGCGATCGAGCGCTCAGCCGTGGTCCCGGACGGGAGGCAGCTGACAGTCACCTGCGGGTTCGCGCAGTTCAGCGAGGGGCTGAACGTCGACGCCCTCATCGGCGCTGCCGACGACGACCTCAGGAAGGCTAAGCAAGTCGCTGCCGCGCGGGCGCGGTAGGCGGCCGCTAAGCCTCGCGAGAGGACCCGTTTCAGGAGCTTCAGGTGCTGTTCTTCATCGACGAGTCTTGGCAAACCATCTCCGGACAGGCGGTGGGCGCTCTTGGCGCCGTAGCCGTTCCTCAGAATGCCTACAACGCCTTCTGCGCTGAAGTCTTCTCGTTCAAGAGAGAGGTGCTCGGCGCCAGGGAGCTGACCGATTCAGAGATCAAGGGAGAACGCTGCTTCGCCAGGTCAGCCTTCAAGCGTCAGGCGCTGCACGGAGACTCCTATTGGCTTCAGGCGAGCGACAGAATGTTCAACGCACTCGAAAGGCACGGTGCTCGCGTTTTCGCTATCTACACGCGCAGCCCGCATCTGCTGACGCTGCACGATACGCAGACGACCGCCCTTTCTCAGCCTTACAAGCAGCTCATCTTCGATTTTCTGGCCTTCATGCGCCATCAGGCACCGGGCCCGCTTGGATCGCTGAGCTTCGATCAACGGGGGCTCAGGCAAGATGAGGCAGCTGCGGCGACGATCAGCAACTACTTCTTCCGGGCGAGAGCCGCGAAGGACGATTTATTCACGTCCCCGATTTCACGGTCAGCTCCGTGAGCCCAGGCCTGCAAGCGGCAGATGTGGTTGCCTATCTTGGCCCTCACCGCATGAATCCAGACGCTCGCCCCGAGCTTGCACCCTACGTCGATCGCGCATATGCCCTTCGCTTCGAGTTCCGATCGGGCGGGAGAAGCGTCAAGACGTTTCGACGCGTACGTTGAGCGGCAAGAAATGAGGGCCGGCGAGCCCGCAAGCTCTAAGCGTCGGTGGAAGCGACGCACCGGCCCCTTAGAACAATAGGTTAGCGGCCCGAAAAACGGCTCCTCCGTCCTTCCCTGGACGTTCCTCGAGGCCGAATATGCGAACATATGTTCGTATATGGTCGCCGGCGTCCTCATCCCCCGTTTCGCTCTGCTCTCGACTCTTAGGGATCGTGAGACGCTGCTGAGCGAGCCGGTCGCGCTCGCGCCGGTGGCCGGGCGCAGCCCTCTCCTCGGGGAGGTATCGGCGCCGGCCGAGGCGTTCGGCGTCGCGGCGGGGATGAGGGTGGGGGAGGCGCTCGCGCGCTGTCCGGAGCTCAGGCTCGTGCCATCCGATCCCGAGGCTGCGCGCGCTCGCTGGAATGACATGCTCGAGCGGCTCGAGGGGGTCGGCGCCTCACCCGAGTCGGACCGGGCTGGTGAGGCGTTCTTCGCCTGTGACGGGCTGCGCGGGATCCACGGCGGACGGCTCGAGGACGTGCTGGCCGCCACGCGCCGCGCGCTCGGCCGCAGCATCCGCCTGGGCGCCGCGCCGAGCCGCTTCTGTGCCTACGCCGCGGCATTGCAGGCGCGGCCGCGGGGGAGGTCGCGAGGCGATCTGATCGTGCCCACCGACTCGCGCGCCCGCACGTTCCTTGCACCGCTGCCCGTCGCCCTGCTGCGCTCGCGCCTCGAGCTCGCCGAGTTGCCCGACCTGCTCGAGCGCCTCGGCATCGGCACGCTCGGCCGGCTCGCCTCGCTGCCGGCGCACGCGCTCTCCGAGCGTTTCGGGCATCCGGGCCTGCGCGCGCGCGAGCTCGCCCTGGGCCGCGACACCCCGCTCGACCCGCGCCGTCCGGTGGAGCCCGTCGTCGAGCGCTTGGGGCTGCCCGAGGCGATCTCCGGGCAGCAGCTCGAGCGAGCGCTCGAGCTGCTGATCGCGCGCCTGCTCGCCCGCCCCGAGCGCCGCGGCCGCTCGCTGCGGTCGCTCACCCTGTCCGCACGCCTCGCCGAGGGGGGCACCTGGCGCTCGCACGTGACGCTCCGCCAGGCGAGCGCTCAGGCCGCGCGCATCCGCGTGGCGCTCGGTGCGCGGCTCACCGAGCTGCCCGCACCGGCGGAGTCGCTCGGCATCGAGGTGGAGGCGTTCGGTCCCCCGGCCCGCGAGCAGGAATCGCTGCTGGAGGATGGGCGGCCGGGAGTGGGCTCTCGCGAAGGCTCGGGCGCGGCCTCCCGCGATGGATCTCGTGCGATCGCTCGTACGGCTTCCCGCGAGCACAGGTTGCGCGAGGCGATCCACCAGGCGCGCCAGGCGGCCGGCGAGTGCGCCGCGCTGCGCGTGCTCGAGCTCGACCCCGGCTCGCGGGTGCCCGAGCGCCGGGCCGCGCTCGCGCCCTACCCGACCGAGGGGCGCACTGGCTCGAACGATGGTCAACGTTGAGACTGGGAGGCTGTGCGCCGGGACCCCTCCACCATGGGGGCCCTGCCTCGTGAGCCTGCGCCAGCTCGGCACTCCACGTCCCGCCTCCGTGAGCACCAGTTCGAGCGGCATGCCAGCAGCTCTCGGTGGAGTCCGGGTCGAGGCGGTTGCCGAGGAATGGGTCGTCGAGGACCGCTGGTGGACCGACCAGCCGCTTCGCCGCCGCTACCGCGAGCTCGTGCTCGCCGACGGGCGCAACGCCGTGGTCTTCCGTGACGGCTCGAGCGGACGCTGGTACGAGCAGCGCGCTTGAGGCGCTACGTGCACCGGCGCGCGACATGCGCCCGCGCGCGATGTCCACCGGCCACATTCGGGGACGGCCCCCACGCACACGACCGGTCATGCAAAAGTCGACACTCGGCGCTCCCGAGACGACAGATGTCGGGTCCTGCATGACTGTCATGCATAGCGCGACACTCGTCATTTGCGAGGCATCGAGTGCAAGGTTATGCACGCGATGGCAGGCATGCGATGGCAGGCGCATGGCTCCGAGTCGGGCGCTTGGCGAGGCTCCGCAGCGGTGGGCCACGCGACCCTGAGAAGATGGAGTGATGAGGATGGGGCGAGCCACCCGGCAGGCCTGGTTTCCGCTCCTGCTCACGCTCGCGCTGGGTCTCGCGCTGACGTTCCTGACCGTGCCGGTCGTGGCGATCTTCCTCGGCACGACGCCCGCGAAGCTGCTCGCCAGCCTCGGCACACCCGGCGCGCTCGACGCGCTGCGAGTCAGCCTCGAGGCCACCGCCGCGGCGATCGCGATCGTGATCGTCGTCGGCACGCCCGCCGCCTACCTGCTGGCAACGCGTTCCTTCCGCGGCCGCGCGATGCTCGTCACCCTGCTCGAGCTACCGCTCGTTCTGCCGCCGGCGGTTGCCGGAATCGCCCTGCTCGCAGCGCTCGGCCCCGCCGGCATCCTCGGCGGGGCGGTCGAAGGCACCGGTCTCAGGCTCGTGCTGCACACAGCAGGCGTCGTGGTGGCGCTCGTGTTCGTCGCCTCCCCCTTCTACCTGCGCCAGGCGCAGGCTGCCTTCGGAGCGCTCGATCGCCGCTGGCTCGAGGCCTCGCGCACGCTCGGTGCCTCGGAGGCGCGCACATTCATCCGCATCGCGATCCCCACCGCGATGCCCGGCCTCGCCGCCGGCACGGCCCTCGCGCTCGGGCGCGCGCTCGGCGAGTTCGGCGCGACGCTGATGTTCGCGGGGTCCTTCCAGGGGATCACCCAGACCGCTCCGCTGGCGATCTACGATCGCTTCGCCACCGACTTCGACGAGGCGCTGGCGCTCTCTGCCGTGCTCGTCGCCGTGTCCGCTGCGCTACTGCTGTCGGTCAAGCTTGCGACCGGATCCGCGGCACTCGGCGGTGCACGCGAGTGAAGATCGCCGAAGCGCTGGTTGGGTCCGCCGCGCTTTGCGGTGCTCGGGGATGAAGCTCACCAAAGCGCTGGGTGGCTTCGACGCCGCTCGGGGCGGCGCCCGGCTTTGCTCGCGATTGAGGCTCGCGACCGGTATGGCGGCGCCCGGCTTTGCTCGCGATTGAGGCTCGGGCGCGGCTTGGCGCGCTCGAGCTCGACGTCGAGTTGCGCGTCGCCGCGGGCGAGTGCCTCGCGCTGGCGGGCCCCTCGGGTGCAGGCAAGACGAGCGTGCTGCGCGTCGCGGCCGGTCTGCTGCGTCCGGACCGCGGACGGGTCACCTGCGGCGAGCGAACGTGGCTCGACACGAGCGCGGGCGGTGAGCTCCCGCCGGAGCGGCGCCGCTGCGGCTACGTCTTTCAGGACTACGCCCTCTTCCCGTACCTGCGCGCGTGGGAGAACGTGGCGTACGGGCTGAACCTGGACCACGGGTCCCGCGGCCACCGCCGCAGCGAGCGGCGCTCGCAGGCGCTCGCTGCGCTCGAGCGCTTCGGCGTAGCCGGCCGCGCAGATGCGTATCCCCGAGCGCTCTCCGGTGGGGAGCGTCAGCGGGTCGCCCTGGCTCGAGCCCTTGCGCCCCGGCCCCAGGCGCTGCTCCTCGACGAGCCACTCGCAGCGCTCGACGCGACGACTCGCGCGAGCGCGAGCCGCGAGCTTGCCACCGTGCTGCGCGAGGCTGGCGCTCCAGCAATCCTCGTGACGCACGACTTCGCCGAGGCGGCGCTCCTCGGCGATCGCGTCGGCATCCTCGACGCGGGGCGGCTCGTGCAGCAGGGGACGGCGAGCGAGCTCGCCGCCCGGCCGGAATCCGCGTTCGTGGCCGATCTCACCGGCGCGGTCGTGCTGACCGGCACGGCGGGCGCGGGCCCCGACGGCCTGACGCGTGTGGAGCTCGATGGCGGAGGCAGCGTGGCTAGCGTAGATCCGGCCGAAGGCCCTGTCGCGGCGAGCGTCCACCCGTGGGAGATAGCGCTCGAGCCGCGCGAGGGCGCCCGCGTGGCGCCCGAGGCCCACGCCGTACCGAAGGCCGCCGCGGCACGCGGGCGGGACAGTCTCAGCTCGGCTCAGAACCGCCTGTCGGTGGAGGTCATATCGATCTCCCAGATCGGGAGCAGGGTGCGGGTCGGTCTCGCCGCCCCTCAGCCGTTGACCGCGGAGGTGACCGCCGCGGCGGTGCGGGAGCTCGGCCTGGCGCCGGGCACTCACGCGATCGCCGCCTGGAAGGCGACCGCGACCCGTCTCATCGACCGCTGACGTCCGCAGGCGTCTGCGACCATGGCCCGCGTGCCCGAGCCGCATCCCGAGCAGCGCGCTCCGATCGAGCACTCCCGCGCCTCGACCGAGCAGAGCCGCGCTCCGATCGCCGTGTTCGACTCGGGCGTCGGCGGGCTGACCGTGCTGCACGAGCTGCTCGTCTCGCTGCCCGAGGAGGACTACATCTACCTCGGCGACACGCAGCGCTTTCCCTACGGCACGCGCTCGCCGGAGGAGCTAACCGCGCTCTCGCTCGAGATCGCGCGCATGCTGCTCGACACCGGCGCAAAGCTGCTCGTGGTCGCCTGCAACTCCGCGACGGCGGCGGCGCTGCCCGCGCTGCGCAGCGAGCTTCAGGATCGCGAGCCGCCCGTCGAGATCATCGACGTGATCGCGCCAGCCGCCGAGCTGGCGGTCGCAGCAACCGGCAACGGGCGGATCGGACTGCTGGCGACGCCGGCCACGATCGCGAGCGGCGCCTACAAGCGCGCGCTCGCCGCACACGACCCCGAGATCGAGCTCACGCCCGGTCCCTGTCCCGATCTCGCACCGATCATCCAGCGCGACTTTCCTTTCGATGAGCACGTGGTCGACACCGTGCGCGGCTACTGCCGCCCGCTGCA
>JBBSNQ010000085.1:0-6466 GCA_038232575.1 Solirubrobacterales bacterium
CGGCGCCGTCACCGCGCTCGGCGTTGTGCCCACGCTCTGGCTCGGCGCCCGCCGGGCCGGCAGCGCAGCCGCAAACGCGCTCGCCTACCCGCTCATGGGCCTGCTCTTCGTGCTCATGCTGCTCACCTACTCGCGCGGCTCGCTGCTCGCCGCGGCGCTCGGCGCAGGCCTCTGGCTGCTGTTCGTGCCGCTGCGCCTGCGCAGCCTGGGCGTGCTCTTGGCCGGAGCAGCGGGGGCGGCCCCCGTCGTCGGCTGGGCGCTCACCAAGGACGCGTTCACGGCCGACCGCGTCCCCCTGGCCGTGCGCGAGAGCGTTGCGCCGCAGTTCGGGATGCTGCTGCTCGTCATGGCCGTGGCGCTGCTCGTGGTCGGGCTCGCCGTGGGATTCCGGCTCGCCCACCGCGCACCCTCGATCACCGCTCGCCGTCGCGTGGGGGTCGCTGCCGTGGCGGTACTCTGCATGCTGCCGTTGCTCGGCGTCTCCGCGGTGGCGGTCAGCGAGCGCGGGCTCGTCGGCACGATCAGCGCCCGCGTGAGCGAGCTCACGAGCACCCAGGCCGACACCGCGGGCGGCCCGGAGCGTCTCGGTCAGGTCTCGTCGGTGCGCGGCCGCTACTGGCGCCAGGCAGGCCAGATCCTGGCCGATGCCGACTCCGTATGGCTCGGCACCGGCGCCGGCACCTTCGGTGACGCGCGCCTGCGCTTCCGCAGCGACGACGTCGGTGCCGAGCACGCACACGGCTACGTCCCGCAGACGATGGCCGACCTCGGCCTTACGGGCCTGATCGTGAGCCTGATGCTGGCGCTCGCCTGGCTCCTCACCGCCGCGCGCAACACGGGGTTGCACCCCTGGGCTCGTGGACGCCCGTTCGACTCCGAGCGGGTGGGGATGGCCGCCCTGCTCCTGGCCGCGCTGGTATACGGCGTGCACTCCGCCATCGACTGGACCTGGTTCGTGCCCGGACCGACGGTGATGGGGCTGCTCGCCGCCGCCTGGGTCATCGGCCGGGGCCCGCTGCCCGGCTTCGAGGGAAGGGCGGACGCTGAATCGGCCGCAGGGCAGGAGTCTGGGCGCGCCGCCGCCGCGGCCGCCGGCGCGGGCGCAAGTTCCGCCGGAGCTGGGTCGGCGGCGGACGAGCAATCAGCCGCCGGGGCGGCCGCACGGCGGCCCGCGGGGACCGAGCGCGCCTCCCAGGACACGCTGGTCATGGGCGGGGCAGCCGGGGGGGGCGCGGGCACCGCGGGCACGGGCGCCGCAGGCAGCCCTGGACACGGCGCAGCCGCCGGCCGTGCCGGAGCTCAGGCGGCTGGAGGAGGCGCCGCCCGCGCCGAGAGCGCGGAGGCAGTGATGGCGAGGTTCTCACGCAAGAACAAGCTGAGCGGGCTGGCACGCAGCGAGGGATGGCGCATCGCGCTCGCGCTGACGGTGCTCACCGCGACCTTGCTGGGCGCCTGGATGGCCTGGCAGCCGCAGCGCTCGCACGAGCAGAGCGAGCAGGCGCTCGCGCTGCTCGAGCAGCGCGAGCTCTCCCAGGCTTTCGCCGCAGCCGACCGAGCCGAGACGACCGACCCGCTGTCCTCGGAGCCGCTCTACACGAAGTCGACGATCGAGAACGCGGCCGGACGCCCCGAGGCCTCGCTGCGCCTGCTCGAGCAGGCGACCCGGGAGAACCCGCAGGATCCCGAGACCTGGCTGCGGCTGGCCGACTTCCAGCTCCATCGCCTCGAGCAGCCGCGCGCGGCGCTCATGTCGCTCGACGCGGCGCTCTTCCTCGATCCCCGCTCGCGAGCCGCGCGCAACTTCTTCTTCGAAGCGCGCGCAGCCCAGCGCATACAGCGGACCGCCCGCCGCAACCGCCGGGCCGGCCGCGCCGGCTGAGCTCGCGCCGCGTCGCCGGAGCGCGCCTCCCTAACGGCGCGCGTAGGCCAGCAGCGTCCCGCGCTCGCGCCGCAGCGTGACCGGATCGAACCCGCCCGCATCGAGCACGCCCGCGAGCGAGCGCCGGGTGAAGAAGCGCAGGTGCGGTGAGAGCGGGTCGAAGCTGCGCTCGAAGCCGGCGAGCGCCGCGCGGAGGGCGCTCAGCCGGCTGTGTGCGGGAGTGCTCAGCGCGAGCGCGCCGCCTGGGACGAGCACCCGTCGCGCCTCCGAGAGCAGCCGCTGAACGTCCCTGACGTGCTCGATCGTCTCCGCGCACAGGACGAGGTCGAAGCTCCCGTCCTCGAGCGGCAGCGAAGCGTCCGGCACGAGCTCCACCGCCCGCGCAGCCGGCAGCCGCCGCCGCGCGCGCTCGAGCGCGACGCTCGAGACGTCGGCCAGCGTGAGTTCGCGAGCGCGCAGGCCGCGCGCGAGGCGGCCGTCGCCGCAGCCCAGGTCGAGGGCGCGATCGACCGGCTCGAGGCCCGCGACGAACCGCGCGAGGTGCGCCGGCGGCGGACGATCCTCGTCCGGCACGAGCTCCCAGAGCTCGTCGTCGTAGTCGCTTACCAGGCGCCCTTTGAGCGGATCACGGCCGGAATCGTCTTCAGCAGGATCGAGAGATCCAGGAACACCGACCAACGCTCGAGATAGAGGAAGTCGAGCCGCACCAGCTCGTCGAAGTCGAGCTCCGATCGGCCTGACACCTGCCACAGGCCGGTCATGCCGGGCAGCACGAGATAGCGCTTGCGATGCCAGTCCTCGAGCCGCGCGTAGTCGCGCTGCGGCAGCGGACGCGGTCCGATCAGCGACATCTGGCCCCTCAGCACGTTGAACAGTTGAGGAAGCTCGTCGAGCGACCAGCGCCTCAGGAACCTCCCGACGCGGGTCACGCGCGGATCGCGCTTGATCTTGAACAGCGCGCCCTGCTGCTCGTTGCTCATCTCGAGATCCGCCTGCAGGCGCTCTGCATCGGTGAGCATCGTGCGGAACTTGAGGCAGTCAAACGGCCGGCCCCCGATGCCCGGGCGCAGCGATCGGTAGACGACCGGGCCGCGCGAGCTGAGCTTGACCGCGAGCGCGACGAGCCCGAGCAGCGGCGCGAGCAGCAGCACGAGCAGGAGCGATACGACGATGTCGAAGCTGCGCTTGACGACGAAGTCGACCCCGTCGAAGACCGGCGGCTTGAGCTCGAAGAGCGGCAGCGTCTGACCCGGGACGAACTCGATCCGGTCCATCAGGATCTCCATCGTCGAGGGTGCGACGCGCACGCGGACGCCCTGGCGGTGGCAGCGCTCCACCAGGTCCACCGCCTGGTCCTGCGGGTACTCGGGGTCGGCCAGCAGGACCTCGTCGATCCAGCCGAAGTGGCGCTCGAGCTCGTCGAGCGAGCCGAAGTCCCGCAGCCCGTTCTCCGCCAGCGGCGTGAGCGATACGTAGCCGACCGGATCGACGTAGGAGTGCTGATCGCTGAGCGCGTGCGCAACGGCCTGGATGTGCGATCCGGACCCGACGAGCGCAGCCCGCCGCCGATACCCGACCGCGCGCAGCGCCAGGCCGCTCAGGCGCTCGAACACGAACCGCAGGCCGGCCACGTAGACGAGCGCGAAGCTGAGCGAGCCCCAGAAGATGTAGTAGGAGGTGAAGAGCTCGCGCGCCTCGATGAACGCGTAGACGAGGATCACGAGCGTCACCTGAAACAGCGACGAGACGACCTTGGCAAAGCCCGGCCGTACCGCGCGGTCGGCGTAGAGGCCGGAGCGGGCGAAGAGCAGCAGGGTCACGAGGCAGGCGAGCGGGAAGTAGGCCTGCGTCTGCATGAAAGTCCCCGGCAGCACCTCCGGCCGCAGGATGAGCGCCTTGAGTGCGAGCGCCGTCCAGATCGCCAGGTAGAGCCCAGCGGCGTCCAGCACGGTCAGCATCAGCGTCCTGAGCGCCTTGCGCGCGATGTCGAGGGCGCCCTGGCGGAGCTTGGGCGTGTGGGCGCGAACGTCGCGCACCGGCAGCTCCGCGGTCTGCGGCGGCGTTACCTCCCTGAGCTCTTGGACGAGTCCGTCAGGCATGAGATCCCCTAGCTAGAACATGCGCGGGGAGGCGATGTACCGGGAGCGTGTCGGTTACTTGCACGAATCCTGCTCGCCTCCTCCCCGTGGGGGGCGAATCGAAACCATACCGCGCCTTAGACCTGGCACGGCGAGCGAGCGCTATCGAACCCGGTGATCGAGCAGAGGCCGCGCACCGAGGAGCGATCGGCCACGGACCGGCCGGAGGGCGGCACCGAGGGACCCGACCAGCTGATCCAGCGAGCGAAAGAGGTCGCACTATGGGGAAATCCGAGTTGCGTTCTACGAGATCGGCCTTGCATTCCAGCGCAGATGCCGCAAACTTGTCGGCGCCGAGCAGTTCTCCGGCCAGGAGGGACGACGTGATTCACGCCTTGACACGCACACGTCGGGAGGGCGAGCGCACCGAGGCGCCCTCACCGAGCGATCTCAACCCTGCGGCGCTTGCGCTCGTGAGCACGCACGGCAGCTCGATCCTGCGCACCGCTCGCCGCTACTCGAAGACCCCCGAGGACGCCGAGGACGCCTATCAGCGCGGCCTCGAGATCCTGCTCACCAAGGCGCCCAGCAGCAGGCAGGTCGACCTCGTGCCGTGGCTGAAGACGGTCGTCAAGCACGAGGCCTTCGCGATCCGCCGCAGCCGCGAGCGCGGCATCTCCACGCCCGAGTCAGATCTCGACGCGGCCGCGGCGCCCGCCCCCGCAACCGAGGATCGGGTCGAGCAGCACGAGCGGCTCCAGACCGGAGCCGAGGCGATGTCGCAGCTCAAGCCCCAGGAGGTGCGCTGCCTCTCGCTGCTCGCCGAAGGGTTCTCCTACAACCAGATCTGCGAGCAGACCGGATTTACGTATACGAAGGTCAACCGATGTGTTAGCGAGGGCCGGCGGGCCTTCCGGCAGCAGGTGACGAGAATCGAGTCGGGCGCCGAGTGCGAGCGGCTCGCCCCGCGCCTGTCGGCGCTCGCCGACGGGGAGCTTGAGCCTGCCGAGATCCGCACCGTCCGCCGCCACCTGCGCGGCTGCCCGGCGTGCAGGGCGACGCTCGTCGAGTTCCGCTCCGCGCCGGCGCGCGTGGCCGCGCTGCTGCCCCCGGTGGCCGTACTGGCGGGTGACAGCCCGCCTGGGCTCGGCCGTGCCTTTGGCGCCGTCGCCGCCTGGGTGCAGGAGCGGGCGGCCGCGATCGGCCTCAAGCTGCAGGGAGCAACCGAGGTGGCGAGCGCACAGAAGGTCGCCGCCGTGGCGGCGTCCGGTGCCGCGATAGCGGGTGGCGGCGCGGGTGCGGTGAAGACGCTCGAGCAGGAAGGACGCACGGATCGGCGGCCCGTCCCGGCGCAGAGCCAGCCGAGCGCGGCCGAGCTCGCCCCCCACACGCAGGCGGAAGCCGGCAGATCTCCGAGGGGTGGTGCCGAGGCGGAATCCGGGCGCAGCGAGCGCGGAGGGCCGGCGGCGGACAGCCGGGCACGGTCGGGCTCCCGCGAGCCCGCGCTGGGCGCGGAGTTCGGCGGGCCCGAAGGCGGACCGACCACGAGCCGGGCCGCGAGCGGGCGAACGCCCGGCGCGACGAGCGAGTTCGGCGGCGCCTCCGGTCGCAGCGGCGGGTCTGCTCGCAACGGCGAGTTCGGGTCGCCCCAGCATTCAGGGCAGCGCGCCACGTCAGGCTCAGGCGCCTCGTCATCGAGCTCGGCGCCTCGCTCGGGCAGCGGGGAGTTCGGGTCGTGAGGCGCGCCATGCTCGGCATCGCCGTGGTCGGCGCGCTCGCGCTGGCGGGCTCCCTCGCGAGCCCCGCGCACGCCGGCACGGTCGAGATCCTCTCCTGCGACCTCGCGCGCGGGGGCGCCAACAACGCGTGGGTCTCGCATGGTGAGCGCGGAATCAAGACCTTCGAGCGCTGTCCCAGCAAGGGGCGCGCTGGGCGTGGCCTGCGCGTGTCCGCCAAATCGGACGGAGCAATCAAGAGCGGCGCGCGCTCCTACTGGCGCTTCACGGCGCCGCCCGGCACGACACTCGCAAGCATGAGCTTCACGGGCCGCGGCCAGCGCTCGAAGGACGAGTACGCGGTGGGCGTACGGGCGGCTGCGGGCGGCTACCTCTTCGGCTACGGCGCGGGCGAAGGCCCGGCCAAGGTCCGCTTCGGCGACGGTCCGAAGGGCGCTGTCACGACGCTCGATCTGATGGGCAGCAGATCGGTGGACATCGCGGTCGCCTGCGCCGCTGATGCTGGGAGCTGCTCCGGCGGAGAGGCGTCGATCTCCGTTCACGGAACGCGCGTGACCATCGACGACCCGGTCGCTCCGCGCGTCACGACGCCCCTGCACAACGGAGCGCGTCCCCGAGCCGGCACGCGCGTGAGCTTCGACGCTTCCGACAACCTGGGCATCCGGGAGGCGCGCCTGCTCGTCGACGGCCAACCCAAGGATCGCGCTACCTACCGCTGCGATACCTCGCGCCCGGTGCCCTGCCGCAACCTGCGAGCCGAGCGCCTGCGCCTC
>JBBSNQ010000086.1:0-6407 GCA_038232575.1 Solirubrobacterales bacterium
AGGTAGCTCTCCTCGGCGCTTGCACCGCCGAGCGCCACCGCCTCGTCGGCCTCGCGCACGAACGGGGCGTCGGCGTCGGGATCGGAGAAGACGGCGACCGTCGCGATCCCCATCTCGCGGCAGGTGCGCATGATGCGGCGCGCGATCTCGCCGCGGTTGGCGACGAGCAGCTTCGCGATCACGAGCTCAGGTCCAGCTTCGCGGTCATCACGCGCTCACATCCAGCTTCGCCATCGTCGAACGAGCTCACATCCGGTAGACGCCGTAGCGCTCGGCGCCGGCGACCTCGGCCGAGTGGCATGCGGAGAGCGCCATCGCGAGCACCGTGCGCGTGTCGCGCGGATCGATGATGCCGTCGTCGTAGACGCGTCCGGAGTTGGCGAGCGCGAGCGACTCGCTCTCGATCTTCTGCTCTACCCCGCGTCGCAGCTCGGCGTCGGCCTGCTCGTCGACCTCCTGACCGCGCGCGGCCTGAGCCTGGCGGGAGACGATTGAGAGCACGCCCGCGAGCTGCGCCGGCCCCATTACGGCGCTCTTGTAGTTCGGCCAGCCGAACAGGAAGCGGGGGTCGTAGGCGCGCCCGGACATGCCGTAGTTGCCCGCGCCGTAGGAACCGCCCGCCATCAGCGTGATGTGCGGCACGGTGCTGTTGGATACCGCGTTGATCATCTTCGCGCCGTCCTTGATGATGCCCCCCTGCTCGTACTCGCGGCCGACCATGTAGCCGGTCGTGTTGTGGACGAAGAGCAGCGGGACGTCGACCTGGTTTGCGAGCTGGATGAACTGGGCGGCCTTCTGCGCCTCCTCGGAGAAGAGGATGCCGCGGCTGTTGGCGAGGATCCCGATCGGGTAGCCGTGAAGGAAAGCCCAGCCGGTCAGGAGCGAGGTCCCGTAGAGGGGCTTGAACTCGTCGAAGCGCGAGCCGTCGACGAAGCGGGCGATCGCCTCGCGCATGTCGTAGGGCTGCTTGAGATCGACGGAGGCGATCCCGAGCAGCTCCTCGGGATCGTGCAGCGGCTCCTCAGGCGGCTGGCTCGGGCCGGGCCCGAGCTTGCGCCAGTTCAGCCGGCGGAGGATGTCGCGCCCGATGCGCAGGCAGTCGTGCTCGTCGGCGGCCAGGTAGTCGGCGAGCCCCGAGACGCGCGAGTGCATGTCGGCGCCGCCGAGCTCCTCGTCGGTCGCCTCCTCGCCGATCGCCATCTTGACGAGCGGCGGGCCCCCGAGGAAGACCTTCGCGCGCTCCTTGACGAAGACCGTGTAGTCGCACATTCCCGGGATGTAGGCGCCGCCAGCGGTCGAGTTGCCGAACACGAGCGCGATCGTCGGTATGCGGGCTGCGGAGAGGCGGGTCAGGTTGCGGAACATCGCCCCGCCGGGCATGAAGATCTCGGCCTGGGTCGGCAGGTCGGCGCCGCCCGACTCGACGAGGTTGACGAGCGGCAGGCGGTTCTCCTCCGAGATCTGCATCGCGCGACCGACCTTGCGCGCCGTGGAGGGGTTGGTCGCGCCTCCGCGGACGGTGGCGTCGTTGGCGATCAGCATGCACTCGACGCCCTCGATCACCCCGACGCCGGTGACGACGCTGGCTCCGACGCGGTAGTCGGTGCCCCAGGCGGCGAGCGGCGAGAGCTCGAGGAAGGGCGAGTCGGGGTCGAGCAGAAGCTCGACGCGCTCGCGCGCGAGCAGCTTGCCCCGGCCCCGGTGGCGGTCGACGTACTTCTCGCCTCCGCCCGCCCGCGCTGCCTCGAGCTGCGCCTCGAGCTCGCGCAGGCGCTCGAGCATCCCCTCGCGGTTGCGCTTGAAGGGCTCCGAGCCGGGCTCGACCCGTGTCGCGAGGACGGCTATCGCCGCCCCCCTCTGAGGCAGTGCGTGCGACGGGTGTCCTGCGCCGCGGGCATCGCGAGGCCGAGTCTAGATGCGCCCGCAGACCCAAGCGGCCGCGGAATCAACCATCTGCCCCGGGGGCGGAGACGTCGGCGAGCCCGGGGGCGGAGGCGTCCCCGCCGGCACTTAGCTTTCATGGGATGTCGCGCACGATCTTCGCCTGCTCGCAGTGCGCCTACGAGAGCGTCAAGTGGCTCGGGCGCTGCCCGGGCTGCGGCGAGTGGAGCTCGCTCGTCGAGGAGCGCGTGCGCGCCGCGCCCGGCTCGGGGCAGCGCGGCTCGAAGGCCGCCGGCGCTCCGGGCGGCGGCGCAAGCGGCGGCGGAGCCTCGGGCCGACTCGGATCCGGCGGCCTGCGCGCCGGCGCCATCGGCTCGCGGCGGGCCGGAGCGCTCAAGCCGGTGCCCCTGGCGGAGGTGGAGGCACCCGCGCATGCGCGCCTGGAAACCGGGATCGGCGAGCTCGACCGCGTGCTCGGCGGCGGCCTTGTGCCCGGCTCGCTCGTGCTGATCGGCGGCTCGCCGGGGATCGGCAAGTCGACGATCACCGGCGGCGCGCTCGGCAACCTGGTCGCCACGGGCCGCTCGGCGCTCTACGTGTCTGGCGAGGAGTCGCCGGCGCAGGTGCGGCTGCGGGCTGAGCGGCTCGGCGCCGACGCGCTGCGGGTGCCGGTGATCGCCGAGACGGAGCTCGACGCCGTGGTCGCGACGATCGAGGCCGAGCGCCCCGACGTCTGCGTGGTCGACTCGGTCCAGACCCTCTACGCGCCGGATCTGAGCGGCGCGCCGGGATCGGTCGGCCAGGTGCGCGAGGTCGCGGGCTGCCTGATGCGGGTGGCCAAGCAGCTCGGGGTCGCGATCGTGCTGGTCGGGCACGTGACCAAGGAGGGGGCGCTCGCTGGGCCGCGCGCGCTCGAGCACCTCGTCGACTGCGTGCTCCAGTTCGAGGGCGAGCGTGAGCGCACCTACCGCACGCTGCGAGCGCTCAAGAACCGCTTCGGGTCGACCGACGAGGTCGGCGTCTTCGAGATGCGCGAGCACGGGCTGGTGGAGGTCGAGGACGCCTCCCAGCGCTTCGTCGCGGAGGCAACACGCGCGCCGGGATCGCTCGTCCTGTGCGCGATGGAGGGCTCGCGCCCGCTGCTCGTCGAGGTGCAGGCGCTCGTGGCGCAGAGCGAGCTCGCCCAGCCGCGCCGGGTGGCCAACGGCATCGATCGCAACCGGCTCGCGCTGGTGCTTGCCGTGCTCTCGCGCCACGCCGGCATCGGCCTCGGGGCCTGCGACGTGTTCGTGTCGGTCGCCGGCGGGGTGCGCGTCGACGAGCCGGGCGCCGACCTTGCTGTCGCGCTCGCGCTGGCCTCCGGCGCGCGCGGAGAGCCTCTATGGCGGGACGAGCGGCCGCTGGCGGCGTTCGGCGAGATCGGCCTGACCGGCGAGTTGCGCCACGTCGCACACCCCGACCGGCGGATCGCCGAGGCGCAGAAGTTCGGGCTCGAGCCGGTCTTGGCGCCGGGCGGTCGGGCCGGCACGGTGGCCGAGGCGCTCGAGTTGGCGCTCGGCGCAGACGAGCAGGCGCGGCCCGCGCCCGCGCGCGTCGCGGCATAGCCTGTCCCTGCCCAGCGGGGCCGCGGGCGTCCGGGCGGCTTCGCGTCGCTGCGTGGGAATCCGTCGCGCGCGGGAATCCCGCTCTGGGAGCGGGCTCGGGAAGCCGGAAAGCGGCACCGTCGCCTATGATCCGAAGGGATGCTCCGCGCTGGCGACGAGTTAGCCGAGCTCGACCACCACGAGGAGCCCCGGCTCGGTCGCGGTCTCGAGCGCGGCCTGGAGATGGTCGCTCCGGGCAACGCGCTGCGGGAAGGCCTCGACAGCATCGTCCAGGCGCACTCGGGTGCGCTGCTCGCGCTCGGTGAGGACGAGGACCTCTCGTTCCTCTACTCGGGGGGCATCAGGCTCGACATCGACTACACGCCCGCGCTGCTCTACCAGGTGGCGAAGATGGACGGAGCGATCATCCTCTCGACCGACGCCACCCGAATCGCCTGGGCCAACGTGCAGCTGATGCCCGATCCGACGATCCGCTCGCTCGAGACGGGCACGCGTCATCGCACCGCCGAGCGCGTCTCGAAGCAGACAGGCACGCTCCTGATTGCCATCTCGGCGGGGCGCGAGGTGGTCTCGCTCTACCTCGGCGGGGCGAAGTACATGCTCGAGGACATCCCCGTCGTGCTCGCCAAGGCAAACCAGGCGCTCGCCACGCTCGACAAGTACCGCAGCCGCCTCGACCAGGTATCGATGCGCCTCACCGCGCTCGAGTTCGAGGGCGGCGCGACCCTGCACGACGTGCTGACCGTGCTCCAGCGCGCCGAGCTCGTCACGCGCATGGCGGTCGAGGTCGAGCGCTACATCGTCGAGCTCGGCACCGAGGGCCGCCTGATCGAGATGCAGCTCGAGGAGACGATGGTCGGCGTCGCGGGCGACCGCGCCTCGCTGATCCACGACTACCTGGTCGAGCACTCCGAGCAGGGCTTCACGCTCGCCCTCGACGCGCTCGCCCGGCTCCCGCACCGCGACGTGCTCGACTTCGGCCGCCTCGCCGAGCTGCTCGGCCACGAGCGCAAGCTGAACACGCTCGACCATCACGTCTCGCCCCGCGGCTACCGGATCCTGGGACGCATTCCACGCCTGCCGAAGCTGGTCATCCAGCAGATCGTGCAGGATTTCGCGGGCCTCGACGAGGTGCTCGCTGCGACCGATGGCGAGCTCGAAGCGGTCAACGGCGTGGGGGATCTGCGCGCGAAGGAGATCCGCGAAGGCCTCAGGCGCCTGCAGGAGGTCAATCTCGTGGACCGCTACCTGCAGACCTGACCCGACCGAGCCGCATCGACTGCACCCCATAAGTACCGACCCAAGGAGGCCATCATTTCCGACGCAGCAGAGCTGGAGCAGGACATCGAGGATCTCGAGCTCGCGAGGGAGCTGCCCCAGATTGAGTACGAGATCGGCGACCATGTCGTGTATCCGCACCACGGGGCCGGCAGGGTGCTCAAGAAGGAGCTCAAGGAGCTGCTCGGCGAGCAGCGCGAGTACCTGACGCTCAAGATCCTGCACAACGACATGACCGTGATGGTTCCGACCGAGAACGCCGGGCGGGCGGGCCTGCGCCGCGTGATCGACGATGAGGCGGTGGAGAAGGTCATCTCGATCCTCACCGACGACGTGACGCAGATGCCGAAGAACTGGAATCGGCGCTTCAAGCACAACCGCAGCAAGATCAAGACGGGCAACGTCTACGAGCTCGCCGAGGTCGTGCGCAACCTGGCCATCCGCGAGGCCGACAAGGGCCTCTCCACGGGCGAGAAGCAGATGTTCACGCGGGCGCGGCAGATCCTCGCCTCGGAGCTGATGTACGCGCTCGAGATGGACGCCGAGCAGGTCGAGGAGCACATCGACGACCTGATCGCGGAGGGCCACGACCGCGCCGGCGGCAACGGCGCCGCACCCGATCTCGCAACGGCCGAGAGTGCGGAGTCGAACGGCGCGGCAGCGAGCGGCGTCAAGGCGAGCGCCAACGGCGCGCAGGCGAGCTCGAACGGGGGCAAGGCGAGCGCCAACGGAGCGAAAGCCAGCGCGGGCAAGGCCAAGGCCGGGGGCGCCAAGGCGAGCGCCAACGGCGCGAAGGCCAGGGACGCGGGGGCCAACGGGACGGCGCCAAGCGGCAGGCGGGCCAGGACCAGGGCGAAGGCGAAGGCGAAGTAGCCCGGATCGGACCGGGACGCGGGGCGAGCCGGAGGCGTCGGCGGAGCAGGCCGCCCCCAGACCCACGCTGCCGTGGAATCAACCATCTAGTGGCCGTCGTTGGGATCGTCGCCGCGGCCGGCAGCGGCGAGCGGCTCGGAGCGGAGGTGCCGAAGGCGCTCGTCCCCTGTGCGGGCCGTGCGCTGCTCGACTGGAGCATCGATGTGCTCGCGCAGGTCTGCGAGCGCGTCGTCGCGGCCGTCCCCGCCGGCTACGAGGACGGCCGGGCGCGCGTGGTCGGCGGACCTTCGCGCTCGGCGTCGGTGGCGCTCGCGCTCGCTGCGATGCCGGAAGCCTCGGTGGTCGTCGTGCACGACGCGGCGCGGCCGCTCGTCTCGCGCGAGCTTGTCGAGCGCTGCATCGCGGGCCTCGACGGAGGCTTCGAGGGTGCCGTCGCGGCTGCGCCGATGACCGACACGGTGAAGGAGGCCGGCGCAGAAGGCCGCGTGCTGCGGACGCTCGAGCGCGCGCGCCTCTGGCGCGTGCAGACGCCGCAGGCGTTTCGCGCAACGGCCCTGCGCAGCGCGCTCGCGGTCGACGAGGAGGTGCTTGCGCGCGCCACCGACGACGCGGGCTTGGTCGAGGCAGCGGGCGGCGCCGTGCGCGTGGTGGAGGCTCCGGCGGAGAACGTCAAGATCACGAGCCCGCTCGATCTCGAGCTGGCCGAGCTCGTGCTCTTGCGTCGCGGAATGGCCCCGCCACCCGCGCGGGACGAGCGATGCTGACCGACCT
>JBBSNQ010000087.1:0-6276 GCA_038232575.1 Solirubrobacterales bacterium
AGGCTGCCGCCGAGAACGCCACGAGCGCGAGTGCGAGCGACGTGAGCGCGAGGTTGCGGGTCACTGCGCCGATGTTACGGCGCGGGCTACCGGCGACTGCCTACCGGCGCGAGCCTTCTTCGAGCCGGCGGTTGTGGGCCTCGGCCGCCTCGCGGATTCCCTGGCCGCACGCGGGCCGCAGCGCCTGGCGGGCGTGGAGCAGGTAGCGTCGCGGATCGTGTCCGGGCAGCACGAGCGCCGCCGCGGCGCGCAGGAGGTAGGGCCACGCGGTCAGCGTCCGCACCAGCACCGCCGCCGCCCACGAGTGGTGCTTGCGCATGTAGCGGTCGCGGTTGCGGTGGAGCTCGACGATCCGCCGCCGGGCGCCGGCGAGGTCGGTGGAGAGCTGCTCGTGATGGGCCGCGCGCGCCGCGGGCACGAGCAGGGTGCGCCAGCCGGCGTCGCCGAGGCGCTTGCAGAGGTCGGTCTCGTCCGAGTAGACGAAGAACTCCGGGTCGAGGAAGCCCACCTCCGCGACGGCTTCGCGGCGGACGAGCATCGCGCTCGACTGCGCCCAGCCGACGGGTCGGGTCTCCCTGCCGCCGCTCTGCACGGTCAGGCGTCGGTGCAGGAAGAGCGCCCCCGCGAGCGCGGTGCGGAGTCCGGGCAGCCGCCAGGCGCAAGGTTGCGGCGTGCCCGCCGGATCGAGCAGCTGCGCCGCCGCGGCCCCGGCTAGGCGGTCTGCGTCCAGCGCGTCGAGCAGCGCGGCGGGAGCTCCCTCCTGCAGCTCGGAGTCCTCGTTCAGCAGCAGGCAGTACGTGCCCTGGGCAGCGTGCAGCAGCGCCGAGTCGTTCTCCGCCTTCCCAGCTCGGCGCTCGAGCCGGATCAAGGCCACCTCGCGGCCGAGAGCGTCGACGGCTTCAGCCGAGCCATCCTCGGACGCGTTGTCGAGCACGAGCACCTCATAGTCGATGCCGGACGGGGTCGTTCGCTCGATCGCGTCGAGGCAGGCGAGCAGCAGCTCGCGGCCGTTCGTGTTGACGACGCAGTAGGAAAGCTGCACTACCGCGATGATTACCGGCGATGCGGATACAGATCGTCGATCCGTCGGCCTTCACTCCCCAGTACGACCGCGCGCTGAGCGCGGCGCTCGCTCGCGCCGGCGTCGAGGTCGAGCTCGTCACGAGTCGCTTTCGCTACGGCGCGGTGCCTCGGGCCGAGGGCTATCAGGTCTCCGAGGCCTTCTACCGGCTGAGCCATGGAGGAGCTGCCGGCGGTGCCAGCGGCCGGACAAGGATGGCGCTCAAGCTCGCGGAGCACGTTCCGCAGATGTTGCGCCACCGCAGCCGGGCGCGCTGGGCGGACCTCGTCCACTACCAGTGGCTCACCGTGCAGCCGCTCGACGTTCACCTGCTCGCTCCCGTGCGCCCCCGCGTCCTGACCGCCCACGACATCCTCCCCCGTGAGCCGCGCCGCGGCCAGATCGCCGCGACGCGACGTCTGGTGCGCAAGATGGACGCCGTGGTCGTGCACTCCGAGCACGGCGCGCAGCGCCTGCGCGAGGAGCTCGGAACGAGCGCGGAGCGGATCCACGTGATCCCGATGGGCGCCTTCGACTACCTCACGAGGCTGCCCGAGGAGCGGCCCCTGCCCGAGGAGCTCGCCGCAGTCGAGGGCCCCGTGATCCTCTTCTTTGGTCTCCTGCGCCACTACAAGGGCCTGGATGTGCTGCTCGAGGCCTTTCGCTCGCTCAGCGGAGCCGAGCTGTGGGTCGTGGGCATGCCGCGCATCCCGCTCGAGCCGCTCCGGGAGCTCGCCGCGCGTGCGCCGGGCACGGTGCGCTTCGTGTCCCGCTACATCTCCGACAGCGAGCTTCCGGCCTACCTGCGCCGGGCGGACATGGTGGTGCTCCCCTACCGCGAGATCGACCAGTCGGCCGTGCTCTACACGACCCTCGCCTTCGGCAGGCCGCTCGTGGTGAGCGACGTCGGCGGCTTCGGCGAGGTGGCCGAGGCTCACGGGGCGGCCCGCCTCGTCCCGCCGGGCGACGCCGAGGCGCTCGCCGGCGCTCTCGGCGAGCTGCTCGCGGATCCGCAGGAGCGGGAGCGGCTCGGTGCGGCGGCGGCGCGTGCGGCCGCTGGCCCCTACTCCTGGGACTCGGTCGCGGAGCGCACGCTCGCGCTCTACGGGAAGCTGCTTGACACCGAACGGCCGAATCGGCGCTAGGCTGCGGGCCGTTATGCGACCTTCGCTCAGTGCGCTGCTGCTCGCCGTCGTCGCCTCCGCGATCGGTCCGGGCGTAACCGCTGCCGCCTCGAGCGGTGCTGCGGGCCAGGACGTCGCATCTGCTCGCGCCGGATCGTCTTTCGGCGCTCTTCCGATCATCCGTACCTCAGGCCGGGGAGTGGCACCGCGACCGCTGGTCGGCGCCCAGGGCCGCAGCTGCAGCCGGGCCGAGCGCCGCCGGGGCGTGTGCGGCCAGCTCTCGCTTACGGGCACGGGCATGATCGAGCGCACCGCTCAGGGCGGCTTTCTCGTCGTGTACCGCCTGAAGATCAGCAACAACGAGCGCCTGCCCGCGACCGGCGGTCAGGTGGAGATCCCGCTGCCGCAGTTCACCTCCCGCTTCGTCGAGGTGAGCGCGCTCTGCGACACGGCGAGCGCCGTATCGCGCCGCCGCTGTGGAGCCGCTCAGCCGCCCGCACCGCAGCCGCCTGCGTCTCCACCAGCCGGGCAGGCGCCGCAGCCGGGCCAGCAGCCCGCCGCGCCTCCCGCTTCCCCGGACCGCGTGACCGACTGCCGCGTGCAGACGCGCGAGGGGACGGGCACTCCCGAGGGTGGTCGCGAGCCGAGCACGGGGCAGGAGGGGTCCGGCGCGCAGCAGGGCGATCAGCCGCCCGGCGGTCCGTCCTCGCCCGGCTCCCCGAGCCCGACCCCCCCGGACTCGGGCCAGATCGGCGTGATCTGCAACCTCGGAACCCTTGCGCCGCGGGCGACCACGTTCATCGAGGTCAAGCTCGCGCCCGTGCCGGGCGCCGCCGGCCCGGTCGTGCTGCTGCCGGTCGTCCGCTAGTCCGCACTCGGGCTCGGACCGCCCCTTCCCGGGGATGGCATCCACGGCGGCGGGGGATGGTATCCACGGCGGCGCGATAATCGCTGCGATGCGCAAGCTGCTCTTCTGGGGCTCGGCGGGCCTGCTCGTCTACACCCACGCCGGCTACCCGCTGGCGTTGTGGGCGCTCGCGCGGCTGCGCGGGGCGGACGCGCCGGGATCGGCGCGGGATTCTGCTCCGCCTGGAGCGACGCGCGGCTCTGCCGCGCCGGACGGTCGCTCCGTCGCTGCGGGCGCAGACGGCGAGACCACCGCGGCTGAGCTCCCCTCCGTGTCGCTGATCGTCGCCGCCCATGACGAGCAGGAGGTGATCGCGCGCCGCGTCGAGAACGCACGCGCGCTCGACTACCCGGCCGATCGGCTCGAGGTCGTCGTGGCATCGGACGGGTCGACCGATCGAACCGTCGAGCTGGCGGAGGCGGCGGGAGCCGACCTCGTGCTCGACCTGCCGCGTGCGGGCAAGGTCCGCGCGCAGGACCGGGCGGTCGAGCGGGCGCGGGGCGATCTACTCGCCTTCTCGGACGCCAACTCGACGTGGGCGCCGGATGCGCTCACGCGCCTGGTCGAACCGTTCGTCGACCCGCGCGTCGGCTACGTCTGCGGCCAGGTCCGCTTCACTAACGACAGGGATGAGGCGAATGCGGAAGGGGCCGCCGGCCAGAACGGAGCGGCGAGCGAGGAGGGCGCCTACTGGCGCTACGAGATGGCTGTGCGCGAGCTCGAGTCTCGCCTCGGCGGTGTGACCGGCGGCAACGGCGCGATCTACGCAACTCGCCGCGAGTCCTACCTGGTGGTCGACCCGCGCATGGGCCACGACCTGTCGTTCCCGTTCAACATGATCAAGCGCGGCTGGCGCGCGCTCTACGAGCCCGCCGCGCGCGCGCAGGAGCGGATGGTCCCGACGATCGAGGGCGAGTTCGCGCGCAAGCGCCGGATGATGAGCCACGCCTGGCCGATCGTCGTTCAAGGCGGGATGCTCTCTCCGGGCGGCTACGGGCCGCTCTACGCCTTCCAGCTCGCCTCCCATCGCCTGCTCCGCTACGCCTCGCCGTTCCTTCACCTCGGCGCGCTCGGTGCGAACTTCGCGCTGCTCGGCCGCGGGCGCATCTACACGGCTGCGCTCGCCGCCCAGCTCTCCCTCGTCGGTGCGGCGGCGCTGGCCGGGGCCGGAGCGCTCGGGCCGTTCGCGCAGGCGCGCCCGCTGCGGCTCGCCTACTACTACGTGCTCGTAACCGCGTCGCTCGGTGCGGGTCTGTGGGACTGGCTGCGGACGGGCACCCCGGCCGGCTGGGAGCAGGCGGAGGGCACGCGCTGAACCGCGCGCTCGACATCGCCGTCGCCGCGCTCGCACTCGCGCTCAGCTCGCCGCTCAGCGCGCTCGCGCTGCTCGCGATCAGGCTCGAGACACCCGGTTCGCCGATCTATCGCCAGCGGCGCGTCGGCATGGGCGGCGCGCCGTTCGAGATGCTCAAGCTGCGGACGATGGTCTCGGGCGCCGAGCACATCGGCGCGGGCATGGCCGTGAACGTCGGCGACTCGCGCATCACCCGCGTCGGCAACTTGCTGCGGCGCTTCTCGCTCGACGAGCTGCCGAACCTCGTCAACGTCCTGCGCGGCGAGATGGCGATTGTCGGCCCGCGACCGACGATCCAGGCGCAGGTCGACCAGTACACCGAGCGCCAGCGCCGGCGACTGGCCGTCAAGCCGGGCATCACCGGCTGGGCGCAGGTGAACGGGCGCGCCTCGCTGCCCTGGTCCGAGCGGATCGAGCTCGACATCTGGTACGTCGAGCACCGCTCGCTCGCGCTCGACGTGCGCATCATGTGGCGAACCGTGCGCCTGCTGCTGAGCGGGCAGGGGCTCTACAAGGGAGAAACCGGCGGATGGCGCGCAAGCGAGTAGCCGTCCTGCTCACGGGGGTAGGCAAGCGCTACGACATCGTCAGCGCCTTTGCCGAGCACGCCTTCGTCGTAGCCGCCGACCCGGGCCCGCTCGCCCCCGCCCGCTACGCGGCCGACGTGTGGGCGGCACCGCCGCGGATCGACGACCCCGCCTACGTGCCCTTCCTCGAGGCGCTCGTCGAGCGCTACGACGTGCGCGCCGTGGTCCCCCTCACCGATCTCGACATCGAGGTCCTCGCGCGAGCCGAGCTGCCGGCGTTCGTGCCGCACCCCGAGGTCTGCCGCGCGACCTACGACAAGTTCGAGGCGCACGAGCTGCTGCTCCGCCACGGGCTGCCGAGCCCGCCGACCGTGCTTCCCGGCGAGGAGCCCGAGTCCTACCCGGTGATAGTCAAGCCGCGGCAGGGCTCGGGGGCTCGCTCGATCCATCCGGCCGCCGACCGCGGGCAGATGGAGTTCTTCGTCGGGTACGTGGACGAGCCGGTGATGGTGCAGCGGCTGATGGGCGGGCCAGAGTTCTCGATCGACCTGTTGTGCGATCTGGAAGGACGCTGCCTGAACGCGATCCCGCGCACGATGATCGAGTCGCGTGGAGGCGAGTCGATCAAGGGCACGGTGATTCGCGACCCCGAGCTGATCGACCTCGGCGTGCGCGTGGCGGAGGCGCTCCCGGTGCGCGGCCCGTGCACGGTGCAGGCGTTTCGAGATCCAGAGATCGGGCTCGGGATAACCGATGTCAACACGCGCTTCGGGGGCGCCTTCCCGGGTCCGGTCTACGCGGCCGATCCGGGCCGGAGCTATCCGGAGCTGATCGTGCGGATGGCCGCCGGCGAGCGCATCGAGCCACACGTCGGCGAGTTCACCGAGGGGCGGACGTTCACGCGCTGGTACTGGCAGATCGAGCTCGACGCGGAGCTGCGCCCGACGGGGCGCGACATCGTCGCCGACGGACCGCGCCCTCCGCGCGCCGCTGCCGCTGACGGCTAGCGGTTTGCCGGGCCCCTACGCCGCTCGCGCGGCCCCGCGCGTGGGGCGAGTGCTCCGCTGCCGACACCGCCAGCGGGCGGAGGCGGGCGTCCCACTAACGGACGGGGTCGATGCCCCCGCTGTTGTCCGGGCTCTGCCGCGACGGGGCTTCCGGCTGCGGCGTCCCGGGCGCGGGCTGCACGTTGCCGACGCTGCGCCGCAGCCTGGGCACCTGACCGAAGAGGCGAGTGCCCGGGCAGGCCGTGCGATCGGCGTCGCGGTGGCCGCTGACGCGGCTGAACGTCACGCGCATGCCCT
>JBBSNQ010000088.1:0-6173 GCA_038232575.1 Solirubrobacterales bacterium
CTCGCCGAGCGTCAGGCCGAGCCACAGCCCCGAGTTGCTCGCAGAGTGGTCGTAGTTGGCGCACGCTTCCTCGGCGACGCCGGCCGAGTCGAGCAGCGCTTCGACGTCGACGCCCATCAGCGCCGCGGGCACGAGGCCGAAATAGGACAGCGCCGAGTAGCGTCCGCCGATGTTCGGGTCGTTCAGGAACGTGCGCCGGAAGCCGTGCTCGGACGCGAGCTCGACGAGCGGGCTGCCCGGGTCGGTGATCGCTGCGAAGCGGCTTCCGGCCTCGTCGCCGACGAGCTCCTCCACGCGCGCGTGGAAGTGGCGGAAGTAGGACAGCGTCTCGGTCGTGCCGCCCGACTTCGTCGAGACCAGGAACAGCGTCTTCGAGAGATCGAGGCGGCGCTCGAGCGAGAGCACCGCACCGGGGTCGGTCGAGTCGAGCACGTGCAGGGCGAGCGCCCCCGACGCCTGCTCGAAGCTGCGGCGCAGGACCTCCGGCGCCAGGCTCGAGCCGCCCATGCCGAGCAGGGCGACGTCGGTCAGGCCGTCGCCCACGCACTCCTCGCGGAAGGCTACGAGCTCCGCCACCTGCTCGCGCATCGACTCGCCGATCGTCAGCCAGCCGAGCCGGTCGGCGATCTCGGGGCCGTCGCCCCACAGGCTCGCGTCCTTTGACCAGACGCGGTGGGCGACCTCCTCGCCGCGCGCCTGCTCGACGCGCGCGGCGAGCGCCGGCTCGAGCTCGTCGGGCAGCGAGGACTCGAACGTCGTCGGCCGCTGCGTGGCGACGGCCTCGCGGCGGCTCTCGATCCCGGCGAGCAGCTTGTTCATCGGAACGTCGAACTTCTCGACCCCCTCGGCGAGGAGGGTGTCGGTCACATCCGCGAGGTCGATCCCGGCGGCGGCGAGCTCGTCGAGCGTCCTGCGCGTGGTCTCCGGCGCCTCGTCGGCGGTCGCCTCGGAGACCTCGCTGTGCTCGGCCGCCGCCAGCAGGGTGGCCATCGGCATCGTGTTGACGGTCTCCGGGGCCACCAGGCCGTCGACGTACGTCGTCTCGGAGTAGCTCGGATCCTTGACGCCCGTCGAGGCCCACAGCGGGCGCTGCACCGGCGCTCCGGCGGCGCGCAGCTCGGCGAACCGCTCACCGTGGAAGACCTCCCTGAAGCGCTGGTAGGCCAGGCGTGCGTTGGCGAGCGCCGCCCTGCCGGCGAGGTCGGAGCGCTCGAGCTCCTCGAGCCGCTTGTCGGTCTCCGTGTCGACGCGCGAGACGAAGAAGCTGGCCACCGAGTGCACGGCGAGCGACTCGCCGGCGGCGTGCCGGCGCTCGAGCCCGCGGATGAAGGCCTCCTGGGCCTCGGCGTAGGCCTCGACTGCGAAGAGCAGCGTGACGTTGACGTTGATGCCGCTCGCGATCGCCTCCTCGATCGCGGGCACGCCGGCCTCGGTGCCGGGGATCTTGACCATCAGGTTCGGCCGGTCGACGCGCTGCCAGTAGCTGTGCGCGGCCTCGATCGTGCCGTCGGTATCGTGTGCGAGGCGGGGTGCCACCTCGAGCGAGACGAAGCCGTCGGCGCCGCCGCTCGCCTCCCAGACGGGCCCCAGGACATCGGCCGCGAGCTGGACGTCGCGGATCGCGAGCCGGTCGAAGATCTCGGCAGCTCCGAGCCCCTGACGGGCGAGCTCCACGAGCTCCTCGTCGTAGTCGCTGCCGCCGAGGATCGCGCGCTCGAAGATCGCCGGGTTCGAGGTCACGCCGCGCAGCGAGCACTCCTCGACCAGGCGCTGGAGCTCGCCGCCCTCGATCAGGCTGCGGCGGATCTGATCGAGCCAGACGCTCGTCCCTGCGCGCGTCAGCGCCGCGAGGCGCTCGTTGGCCGTTGCGGTCTCGCCCATGCGTGCTCCTCTCAGTCGCGCGCGCCGGCGGCGGTGCGCTCGATAACGGTCCGCGCACGCTCGGCCACGTGCTCGGAGGTGAAGCCGAAGTGCTCGAAGAGGTCGTCCGAGGGAGCCGAGGCGCCGAAGCCGTGCATGCCGATCGACTCGCCGTCCTCGCCCACGATGCGGTCCCAGCCGAGCGTCGCGCCGGCCTCGACCGAGACGCGCGCGCGGCAGCTCGGCGGCAGGACCGAGTCCCGCCAGCTCGCGTCCTGCTCGATGAAGCGGTCGAAGCAGGGCATGCTGACCACGCGTGCGGCGACTCCCTCGCCCTCGAGCACCGAGGCGGCCTCGAGACAGACGGAGACCTCCGACCCGGTGGCGATCAGGATCACGTCGGGCTGCTCGCGCGCGCCGGCACGCAGCACGTAGGCGCCTCGCTCGATGGCGTAGTCGGGGACCGCGTCCGGGTCGAGGATCGGCAGGCCCTGGCGGCTGAGCACCAGCGCGCACGGCCCGTCGTCCTGCGCGAGCGCGAATGCCCACGCGCGCACTGTCTCGTTGGCGTCGGCGGGTCGCACCACGTTGACGTTCGGCGTCGCGCGCAGCGTCGCGAGCTGCTCGACCGGTTGGTGAGTCGGGCCGTCCTCGCCGAGACCGATCGAGTCGTGGGTGTAGACGTGGATCGTCGGCAGGCCCATCACCGCGGCCAGGCGCACCGACGGCTTGTGGTAGTCGAGGAAGTTGAAGAACGTCGAGCCAAAGGCCTTGAGGCCGTGCAGGTTGAGTCCGTTCAGCGCCGCGGCCATCGCGTGCTCGCGCACGCCATAGTGGACGTTCCGCCCCGAGTAGTCCTCGCGCGTGACCGAGCCGCCATCCTCGATCTCGGTGTTGGTCGAGGGCTCGAGGTCGGCTGAGCCGCTGACGAGCTGGGGGATCACGCCCGCCGCCCACTGGATCACCGCTGCCGAGGCCTTGCGCGTGGCGATCGGATCGTCCCCGGGGTCAAAGCGCGGCGGATCGGCCTCCCAGCCCTCGGGCAGGCGGCCCTCGATCACCTGTGACAGGCCCTCCCAGAGCTCGGGGTGCTCGGCGCGGTAGGCCTCGGCGCGCTCGTTCCAGTCGGCCTCGGCGCGCTCGCCGCGGTCGAGCGCCTCGCGGAAGTGCGCCGCGGCCTCGTCCGGCACGAGGAAGTGAGCGTCGGGGTCCCAGCCGTAGGCCTCCTTGGTGAGGCGCGTCTCGTCCTCGCCGAGCGGCGAGCCGTGGGCCTTGAAGGTGTCCTGGGTGTTCGGCGCGCCGTAGCCGATGTGCGTGCGCAGCACGATCAGCGAGGGTCGCGCGGTCTCGCCGCGGGCGGCCTCGATCGCGGCCTCGATCGCCCCGAGCGAGACGTCCTCGCCGAGGTTCTGGACGTGCCAGCCGTAGGCCTCGTAGCGCGCGGCGACGTCCTCGCTGAAGCCCATCGAGGTGGGCCCGGCGAGCTGCACGTGGTTGTCGTCGTAGAAGACCGTCAGGCGGCCGAGGCCGAGGTGGCCGGCCAGCGAGGACGCCTCCGCGCTGACGCCCTCCTGCATGTCGCCGTCGCTGGCGATCGCGTACGTGCGGTGGTCGATGAGCTCGTGGCCGTCGCGGTTGAAGCGTGCCGCGAGCATCCGCTCGGCCAGCGCGAAGCCGACGGCGTTACCCACCCCCTGACCGAGCGGCCCGGTGGTGACCTCGACGCCGGGCGTGCCCTCCGCCTCGTACTCGGGATGGCCGGCGGTCGGGCTTCCAAGCTGGCGGAAGCGCTTGAGGTCGTCGAGCGAGATGCCGTAGCCGGTCAGGTGCAGAGCCGAGTAGAGCAGCATCGACGCGTGGCCGGCGGACAGCACGAAGCGGTCGCGATCGAACCAGTGCGGGTTGGCCGGGTTGTGGCGCATCGTGCGCATGTAGAGCTGGTAGGCGAGCGGCGCGAGCGCCATCGGGGCGCCTGGATGCCCCGAGGCCGCCCGCTCTACCCCATCGATCGAGAGCGTGCGGATCGTGTTGACGCAGAGCTCGTCGAGGGACCGGGCGTCGGTCGCTGCGGCGGTCGTGCTCATCGCGTTGCTCGTGGATCGGTCAACGCCCACACTCTAAGGGGGATCGTCCGGGGGCGTCGAGACGTCGTAGCAAGGAGGGTCAGCATCGGTGCGGTGGCGGCGCCGGCCCCTCTCCGCTCAATGCCTAGCCGGCCCGTCGCGCTCGCCGCAGGCGGATCGCGTACAGGAGTCCCGAGCCGGCGAACAGCACGCCGCTGAGCAGCAGCCAGCGGCCGAGATAGCCGCTTGCGCTGCGCCCCGTCAGCTCTACGTAGGTGTCCTCGCCGAGGCCGAGGATGAGCGGAAACCACACCAGCAGCATCAGGCCGGCGAGCCCGGCTGGCACGCGCAGGTGATTTAGGGCGAGCGACCGGGCCGGAGCGACGGGGGGGGCTTGGCCCTTGCGCTCGACCAGCCACTCCGGGCCGCGGCGGACGAGGTGCAGTCCGGAGTCTCCCTTTGCGGGGGCGCGCGCAGCTCCGGTCGCCCGCATCGGCAAACGGTCGACGAGCGAGTAGAGCGGAAACAGGATGAAATCATGAATCGCGATCGCCCCGAGGAACCAGATCAGGACGTTGAGCGGCGCGGGGCTCTGCAGCGCAGCCAGCTGCAGGACCGCGTAGCCCGCGATGGCGAACGATGCGAGCGCGGCCAGTAGGTGCAGCGGTCGCGCGCCGTACTCGTAGCGGAAGCGCAGCATGCTCAGGCCGCCGCGAAGCGGAGGCTCGAGACCCACTTCGTGTTGTGGACGCCCGGTAGCGCCGGCACGATGATGCGCGCCGGGAAGCCGTGATCGAGCGAGAGGTCGACCGTGTTCACCCTGAGCGCGAGTAGCGATCGCGGGTTCATGACCTGACCCGGATTCAGCGTGACGCGCCCGAACCCACCGCGCTGCAGCGACTGAACCGTGACGACGTCGGAAGCGCGGGCGCCGGCAAGTCGGGCGAGATCACGCAGGCGAACCCCAGTCCACGTTTGGGTCGTGGACCAGCCCTCGACGCATCCGATCGTGAGCCGCTCGGTCGCCTGAGGCAGGGCGAGCAGCTGTTCGCGGGAGAAGCTCAGGTCCCCGTCCGGACCCGTCACGCGCAACCGCCAGCCAGAGCCTGTCGCCGTGGGATCGATACCGACCGCGGCGAAGGTCTTGTTGACAGGGAAGGCGTTCGGCCCCGAGCTCGGCATCTGCCTGCCCCGTGGAGCGAGCAGGCCGAGGCTGCGCAGCGGGCCGCCGACCGCCTGTCCGGCGGCCATCATCGCGAGCCCGAACGAGGCGGCGCCGACCGTTGCGAGCAGGCTGCGGCGGGAGATCGTCGGCGCTCCCGGCGCGGAAGGAATGCTCGCCTCCTCCTCGCTCGCCGGGTGCGAGCCCGACGGCTCCGGACCCCCGGAGCCGGCTGGCCCGGCAAGCGGCGGCTCGGGGCGCGTGTGCTCCAGATCGTCGCGAAGAGGAGCCCAGACGCCCCGCTCGCGGAACGCTTGCAAGGCGGTCGGCAGCTTGACGGCGACGTGGACCGCAAGGCCGGCGAGGAAGACGAAGGCGCCGTAGTAGTGCGCGGGAACGAAGGAGAACCCGAACACGTACCAGTACTGGATGTTGATTACGCCAGTCGCGATGACGAACAGGCTGCCACCCACGAGCAGGGCGAGACCGAGGCGCTCGACGCCGTGCGCGAGCGAGCGCACTGGGGGCCACTCGAAGAGCTTGGGAATGACCGTCCACAGCTTCGCCAGCAGGATCGGAATCGCAGCAAGGCCGGAGACCACGTGCAGGCCCTGGCTAAGCGCGTAGAGCCAACCTGGGCTCGAGGGCCAGTCGAAGATGTAGAGATCGAAGCCGATCCCGCCGGATCCGGTTATCGAGTTCTGCCCCAGGTCCGGATCGTAGGCCGCATGTGAGAGAAAGCCGGTAAGCGCGCAGATCGCTATGAGCGGCAGCAGGGCGGAGCTGAGCAGGGACGCGAGCCACGGGCCGCGCAGGGGACTGCGCCAGACATCGCGTCGGAAGGGCCCTGGCGGCGGGTCCTTCGGAAGCGGGAGCGGAGGACGGCGCGCCGAGCTCATGCCAGGCGCAAGCTACCGGTCCAGGCGCCGCGATTGGGCGGTAGCACGGGAGACGTAAGTGAACCGTTAGCGGCAGGAGCGTCGGCCTGCCACTCCCGCAGGTGGGAGTTGAGGCAGTCCGGCTGCGCTAGTCCTCGGCGCCGGCCGCCGCAGCCTCGGCGGCTTCGCGCTCGAGCACGCCGAGCAGGC
>JBBSNQ010000089.1:0-6086 GCA_038232575.1 Solirubrobacterales bacterium
GGCCGCGCTCGAGCGTCAGACGCGTGAGCTGCCGCAGGCACCGGCGGGCGCGCTGCTGTTCACCTGCAACGGCCGCGGCTCGCACATGTTCGGCGCGCCCGACCACGATGCCGCGGCGCTCGAGCAGGCCTTCTCGGGAGCTCCGGTGGCGGGCTTCTTCTGCGCGGGTGAGATCGGTCCGGTCGGGGAGCGCAACTTCGTGCACGGCTTCACCGCGACGCTAGCCCTGTTCGCCGCTACGCAGTGATCGTCGCGGCGCGCCGCTCGGCCCAGGGGACGGCCTGCTCGAGCTGGCCCGCGAGGCTCAGCAGCAGCTCCTCGCCCGCGGGCGGTCCGACGAACTGCACGCCGACCGGGAGCCCGTCCGCAGATTGGTGCAGCGGCAGCGAGATCGCCGGCTGGCCGGTCATGTTCCAGACCGGCGTAAAGGGCACGAAGTCGCCGGCGTGGTTCAGCATCGCGAGCGGCTCCTCGCCATCGCGGGGCTGCAGCGCCCCGAGCGGGGTGGGAGGCGTGGCGAGAGTGGGGGTGAGCAGGACGTCGTAGCTCTGCCAGAAGGTGAGCAGCTGGCGCATCGCCATCCGCAGCTGGGCTAGCGCGAGCCAGTAGTCGGTCACGTTCGTCTGCTCGGCGAGCTCGAGCATCTGTCGTGTGAGCGGCTCGAGCTGCCCACGGTCGGCCTGCTCACCGAGCAGCAGCTCGAGGCCCTTGACGCTCGAGCCGATCTCGCTGATCCAGATCCTGATGAAGCTCTGCACGAAGGCCGGGTCCGAATCGGGCGCGGCCTCCTCCACGTCGTGCCCGAGCGACTCGAGCGTGGCGGCGGCGTCGCGCGCCGCGCTCGCGCACTCCTCGTCGACGGCGACGTCGTTGGCCGGCTTGGTCGTGAACGCGACGCGCAGCTTTCCGGGCTCGCGCCGGGCGGCGTCCGCGAACGACGTCGAGGGCTCGGGCGCCCAGTAGGGGTCGCCCGGCTCGTAGCCCGCCATCGCGTCGAGCGCCGCGGCGCTGTCGGCGACCGTGTGCGTGAGCACGCCCTGGGTCACGATGCCGCTCGGCTCGTTGGGCGTCGGCGCCTCCGAGATGCGTCCGCGGCTCGGCTTGAGGCCGACGAGTCCGCAGCACGACGCCGGGATGCGGATCGATCCGCCGCCGTCGTTGCCGTGGGCGATCGAGACCATGCCGGCGGCCACCGCCGCGCTGCTGCCGCCGGAGGAGCCGCCGGGCGTGCGCGTCTCGTCCCACGGATTGCGCGAAGGGGCGAAGCGCTCGGGCTCGGTCACGGGCAGAATGCCGAGCTCGGGCGTGTTCGTCTTGCCGACGACGATCGCTCCCGCGGCGCGCAGGCGTCGCACGACCGATGCGTCGACGGGCGGCGTGAAGTCGCCGCTGATCCTCGTCCCGAACGACGTCTGGATGCCCTCCGTCGCGGTCAGATCCTTGATCGCGATCGGCACGCCGGCGAACGGACGCGAGTCGCCCGCCTCGATCGCCGCGGCCTCAGCGCGTGCGCGCTCGGCGCTCGTGCGCACGAACGCCCCGATTCGATCGTTGCGCTCCTCGATCGCGGCGAGCGAGGCGTCAACCAGCTCGCTGGCCGAGAGCTCGCCCGAGCGCACGAGCTCCGCCTGCTCGAGCGCGCTCTTGGCGAGTGGGTCTTCGGAGTGGCCTGCCATGTGTGCACCTCGGGGCCGGGGGCGGAAGCTCCGCGAGCCTAGATGATCGATTCACGAGTCCGTGCACGCGGACACGGGATCGATCATCGAGCGGCGGCGACTCGTACCGCGACCTAAACTGGAGCTTGATGATCTCCACGAACCAGTTCAAGAACGGCATTCACGTCGAGGTGGACGGCACGGTCTTCAAGATCGTCGAGTCCCAGCATGTGAAGCCCGGCAAGGGCCCCGCTTTCGTGCGTACCAAGCTCAAGCGGGCGCGCGACGGGGCGGTGCTCGAGAGGACCTTCCGCGCGGGGGAGAAGTTCCGCCCGGTGCGCACCGAGACGCGGCGGATGCAGTTCCTCTACGCAGACGGCTCCGACGCGCATTTCATGGACCTCGAGACCTACGAGCAGCTCCCGATCCCCGAACCGGTGCTGGCCGAGCGGCTGCGATGGGTGCTGCCGAGCGAGGAGGTCGATGTCGTCTACATCGACGAGCAGCCCGCCGACGTCCAGGTGCCGAGCGCGGTCGAGATGGCCGTCACCGAGACCGAGCCGGGCCTGCGCGGCGACACCGCCTCGGGTGGCGGCGACAAGCCCGCGACGCTCGAGTCGGGCGTGCAGGTCAGGGTGCCGCTGTTCGTCGAGCGCGGCGACCGGATCCGCGTCGACACGCGCTCGGGCGACTACGTCGCTCGAGCGTAGGGCGCCTCCCTGGCCATGGCGTCGCGGACCAGGCAGCGCAGGGACGCGGTGGTCGCGCTCTACCAGCGCGCCTTCAGGCCGCTCCCGCTCGAGGAGCTTCTGCCGCGCGATGCGAGCGCGTTCACGAACGAGCTCGCCGAAGGGGCGGTCGCCTGCGAGGCCGAGCTCGACGCGCTGATCGAGCGCCACTCGGTCGGGTGGACGCTCGAGCGAATCGCGCCGCTCGAGCGGAGCATCATGAGCATCGCGCTCTACGAGCTGCTGCATCGCGTCGACGTACCCGCCGAGGTCGCGATCGACGAGGCCGTCGAGGCTGCCAAGGAGCTCTGCGGACGCGACACCCCCGGCTTCGTCAACGGGATCCTCGGCGCGGTGCAGCGCGAGCGAGCTGCGGCTGCGAGCGACGCCGCCGCGGGGGGCGGTCCGCCAAGCGACGAGCGCGAGCCCGACGCCTCGCTTCGATGAGCGACGAGCTCGACGCGATGATCGGGAGCCTCGAGCAGGTTTCCGAGCGCCTGCGCGCGGGCACGATCGACGACGAGGAGGCGGCCGCGCTGGTCGAGCGCTGCGCGGAGCTGGCCGCCGACATCGGGCGGGAGCTCGATCGCGCCGCGCGCGCGGGCCCGGAGGAAGAGCCCGCCGGCCAGGAGAGGCTCGTCTGAGCAGCGTCATGGGGGGCGCCGCCATGGAAAGCGCTTCGAGCGCCACGCCGAGCGCCACGGGCGAGGCCGCCTACCCGGTCGAGCTCCAGGTGGAGGTCGACGCCTACCTGGCGGAGCTGCGCTTCACCGAGGACGGATCGCCCACGGCGGGGCTCGAGGAGGCGATGCGCTACTCGCTGCTGGCCGGTGGCAAGCGCATCCGTCCCGTGCTCTCGCTGGCGACCGCGGAGGCGCTCGGGCGCCCGTCGAGCGAGGTGATGCCGCTTGCCGCCGCCGGCGAGCTCGTGCACACCTACTCGCTGATCCACGACGACCTGCCCGCGATGGACGACGACGCGCTGCGCCGCGGCCAGCCGACCTGCCACGTGGCCTTCGGCGAGGATCTCGCCATCCTCGCGGGCGACGGCCTCTTCGCGGAGGCGATGCGGCTCGTGCTCGAGCGCCAGCCCGGGCGCCCGGAGAACGTGCTCGCCGCGCTGCGCGAGCTCGTCACCGCCGCCGGGGTCGGCGGCATGGTGGGCGGCCAGTACCTCGACGTGACCGCCGGCGATATCGACGCGGCCGACCTGCGCCGACTGCACGAGCTCAAGACCGGGCGGTTGATCGGCGCGGCGGTCGACTGCGTCACGCTGGTCAGGGGCCTCGGCGAACCTGACAGAATCAGCTATCGCCGTTTCGCCGCGGAGCTCGGAGTCCTGTTTCAGATCGTCGACGACATACTCGACGTAACCGCTGAGACGACCGCGCTCGGCAAGCCCCGCGGCTCCGACGAGCGCCACGGCAAGCCGACCTACGTCAGCGTCTTCGGCGTGGAGCGCGCCTGGGAGCTCGCCGAGGAGTCGCATCGCAAGGCGCGCTCGGCGCTCGCCGAGACGGCGGGCCGCACCGAGCGGCTCGAGCAGTTGACCGACTTCATACTCAGGCGGCGCCGGTGAGCGCGCTCAGGAGGCACCGGTGAGCGCCCTGCTCGAGCGCATCAACGGCCCGCGCGACCTGCACGGCCTCTCCGAGCAGGACCTGCAGCGTGTCGCGCAGGAGGTGCGCGAGCTGATCATCGACACGATCGGCGAGATCGGCGGCCACTTCGGCGCCAACCTCGGCACCTGCGAGCTGGCGGTGGCTCTCCACTCGCTGCTCGACTCGCCGCGCGACAAGGTGCTCTGGGACGTCGGCCACCAGGCCTATCCGCACAAGGTCCTGACCGGCCGGCGCGACCTGCTCGGCACGATCCGCAAGTACGAGGGCCTGGCACCGTTCTGCTCGATCGAGGAGTCCGAGCACGACATCATGGGGGCGGGGCACGCCTCGACCTCGGTCTCCTACGCCGTCGGCATCAAGGAGGCGATGCGGCACGGGATCGGCGAGGACGGCCGCGTCGTCGCGGTGATCGGCGACGGCGCCCTTACCGGCGGCGTCGCGTTTGAGGCGCTGCAGAACGCCGGCGGCACCCACGAGCCGATCGTGATCGTCGTCAACGACAACGGGATGTCGATCGCGCCGAACGTCGGCGCGATGTCGCGCTACTTCAACCGCATCCGCCTGAACCCCCGCTGGCACAGGGCCCGCGAGGAGGTCGAGGCAGGGCTGACGCGGATCCCCGCCGGCATCGGCGAGCGCATCGAGCGCCTCGGGCCGATCTTCAAGGAGTCGCTCAAGGCCTACTGGGCGCCGGGCCTGATCTTCGAGGAGCTTGACCTCGCCTACATGGGCGTGATCGACGGCCACGACGTCGGGGCGCTGCGCGAGGCCCTGAGCGAGGCGCTCGAGGCCGAGCGGCCGGTCGTCGTACACGTAAAGACGGTCAAGGGCAAGGGCTTCGCCGCCGCCGAGCAGGGCGGGCTCGAGGGGATGGAGAAGTGGCACGCGGCCAAGCCCTCCTCGATCGTCGAGCGCGCCCCCGCGCCCAAGCCGGCGCCCGTCCCCTCGGCCGCCCCGAGCGTTCCCCAGTACACGCAGGTCTTCGGCGAGGCGCTGCTCGCGGAGTGCCGCCGCGACGCGCGCATCTGCGGCATAACGGCGGCGATGAACAGCGGCACGGGCCTCGACATCCTCGAGACGGCGATGCCCGAGCGCTACCACGACGTCGGCATCGCCGAGCAGCACGCCGTGCTGTTCGCGGCGGGGCTCGCGCTGCAGGGCATGAAGCCGGTCGCAGCGATCTACTCGACCTTCCTCCAGCGCGCCTTCGACCAGATCGTCCATGACGTCTGCCTGCAGAAGCTGAACGTGGTCTTCGCGATGGACCGGGCGGGCCTCGTCGGCGACGACGGTCCGACCCACCACGGCGCCTTCGACATCTCCTACCTGCGCTGCCTGCCGAACATCGTCGTGATGGCTCCCCGCGACGAGGCGCTGCTCGTGAACATGCTGCGCACGGCGATGCTCTACGACGACGGGCCGATCGCGCTGCGCTACCCGCGCGGCGAGGGGGCCGGGGTCACGCTGCCGAGTGAGCCGTCGCCGATCGCGATCGGCTGCGGCGAGGTGCTGCGCGAGGGCGAGCGGGTTGCCTTCCTCGGCTACGGCTACGGCGTTGAGCTGGCGCTGGGGGCTGCGAAAGAGCTCGAGGCGCACGGGATCGATGCCACGGTCGCCGACGCGCGCTTTGCCAAGCCGCTCGACGTCGATCTGCTGCGCTCGCTGCTGGGCGACCACGACGTGCTCGTCACCGTCGAGGAGAACGTGCTGGCGGGAGGCTTTGGCGCCGCCGTGATCGAGGAGCTCTCCGACCGCGGCCTGGCGGGCGAGGCACGCGTGCTGCGATTTGGGCTGCCGGACCGCTACGTCACGCACGGCAAGCCCGCGCTTCTGCGCCAGGAGGTGGGCCTCACGCCCGAGGCGATCGCCCGGCGCGTGGCCGAGGTCGCGCTCGAGCCCCGGGGGGCCCTGCAGGAGGCCTGAGCTGGGGCGCCGCCTCGAGGACGCCGGGCGCACCTGCGAGCGGGTCCGAGAAAATGAGCGACCCGCCGCTTACTGCGACGGGCCGCTCGGGGAGGGAGGAGAGATGTGCCGTATGAGGCCGCTCGCGAAGAGCGGCGGGCACATCGGGGACCATGCTA
>JBBSNQ010000090.1:0-6018 GCA_038232575.1 Solirubrobacterales bacterium
ACGTTGACGGCGAAGTCCTCGGCATCGGGGGGAATCATCGAGTCGCCGTGATCGCGCAGCTCGGCCAGTTCTACCTCGTGATCGTCGCGGGCTGCACGGTCGAGGTGCGGGGCGCGGTCGAACGGGGACGGGGTGTCGAGGTGCGGGGTGCAGTCGAACGAGGACGCGGGATCGAGATGCGGACCGCGATCGAGCGGCGGCTCACGACCGAGCGACAACCCGCGACCGAGCGGCAACGTGCGCCCCGCAACGACGAGCAGCGCCTCGGTCGCCGCGGCCGAGACGATCTGGGCCGCCTCGCCGGCTAGGTCGAGGTAGCGGCGCGTCGAGGCGTCCGCGGCCACGACGCCGAGCCCCGACTCCTCCGCGACGATCACCGTGAGCGCTGGGCGCTCGGCCGCCGCTGCGGCGAGCTCTCGCACACGCTGCAGGATCCCCGCTCGTGCGCGAGCCTCGCGAGGGTCGAGCGGTGCGAGCGCGGCATCCGTGAACAGCGAGGCGGCGCCCATCAGGCCGGCGATCCAGGAGCCGAGCGAGTCGAGCAGCACGGTGTCGGCCGGCGCCTCGGAGAGCACGGCAAGGGGGTCGGTGGTCTCGAGTATCTGCCAGTCGGCGGGGCGGCGCTCGCGGTGGGCGGCGATCCTTTGGACCATCTCCGAATCGGCCGCAGCGCCCGTCGCGACGTAGGTGACCGGCGCGGCCGCGGCGCTGGCGAGCGCCTCCGCCACCTCGCTCTTGCCAGAGCGCGTGCCGCCGACGACCAGCGTGAGCGGCATCAGAGGCTCCCGTCGAGATGGCCGCGCGCTCCCGCGTTCGGGTGGGGGCGGTGGTCGTGGTGATCGTGCCCGTGGTCGTGGTGCCCGTGCTCGTGATCCTCGTGCGCATGGTCGTGTTCGCGACCCTCGTGGTCGTGCTCGTCGGGGTGGTAGTGGGGCGTCGCCGGCGCACCGACCTTCTCCTCGAAGCCGGGCAGCGCCACGCGGTGCACGCAGGTGTCGCAGTTCATCCGAGCGTCGCCCTCGATCGCCTCGCGGAAGCGCTCGAGCACGAGCGCTGCGACCACGTCGTCGGGGCCGAGGTAGCCGGCGACGCGCACGTCGAGGCCGCTGGCGGCGGCAAACTCGCGCGCTTGGTCGCGGATGCGGCGCTCGAGCACGCCCGTGAAGAGGAAGTAGGGCACGACGACGATGCGCCGGGCCCCGAGCAGGCGGCAGCGGTCGAGGCCGTCGCTCACCGAGGGCGGCGCGAGGCTCACGAAGGCGGTCTCGACGAAGGGGTGCTCGCGACCCTCGTAGAGCAGACGTGCGACCTTGGCGAGGTCCGCGTTCGCGTCGGGATCCGACGAGCCGCGGCCGACCAGCAGGACCGCCGTGCTCGCGAGCTCGTCCGGCGCGACGACCGCGCCTATCCGTTGCGCGAGGAGCGCAAGCAGCTCCGGGCGCACTCCGAGGTCGCGCCCGTACCGAATCGCAACACCCGGATGGCGCAGGCGCTCGCGCTCGAGCGTCGCGGGGATGTCGTCCTTCGTATGCCCGGCGGCCAGCAGCATAAGCGGGACGGCGACGAGAGCGTCGACACCGCGCGCGACGAGCGCGGCGACTGCGTCGGACACGGGCGGTCGCGAGAGCTCGATGAAGCCTGCCTCGACCTCGAGGTCCGAGGCGAGCGCGCGGACCCTGTCGGCGAGGGCGTGGAACTCGGCAGCCCCGTCGTCGCTGCGCGTGCCGTGCCCGACGATCAGGAGGCCCGGTGGGCTGCTCAACGCTCTCCCTCCGGCGCGTAGAGCAGAGCGTTGACCGCGGCCGCGACGACGGCCGCGCCGCCCTTGCACCCGCGGTTGGTCACGCAGGGCAGGCCGCTAGCGGCGAGCGCGGCCTTTGCCTCCTCGGCGCCGACGAAGCCGACCGGCAACCCGACGACCAGAGCCGGCTCGGCGCCGGGGTTTCGCAGCAGCTCGAGCAGTGCGGTCGGAGCGGTCCCGATCGCCCACACCGCCCCCGGCTCGAGCTCCGACAGCGCGATCCGTGCAGCGGCGGCCGAGCGCGTCAGCCCCTCGGTGCGAGCCAGGGGCTCGGCGCGTGGATCGTGCAGCAGGCAGCGTGCTTTCCGGCTCGTGATCCCGGCGGCGACCATCTGCGAGTCGGCGAGCAGCGGTGCGCCTTCCGCGAGCGCCGCGCGCCCGGCGACGAGCGCAGGCTCGTCGAGCACGAGGTCCTTGGCGTAGTCGGTGTCCGCCGATGCATGGATCACCCGCTCGGCGACCGCACGCGAGAGCGGTGGCAGGTGCGTGAGATCGGCGAGCGAGCGCAGGATCCGGTAGCTCTCACGCTCGATGGGATGAACGCTCCGGTGTGCGGCCGGATCGGCCGTCTCTCGCTGCTCCGGCAGGTTGGTCGTCTCGATCATGGCGCGCATTCCGCCGCGATCTCGACGAACGCGTCGGCGGGGCAGATCTCCATGCACTCGCCGCAGCCCGTGCAGCGCTCGAGCAGCGTCACGATCGGAGCGCCTGTGCCGCTGGCCGCCGTCATCCCGGTTCGCCCCGCCTTTGCCGGGCGCAGGGCGTGCTCGGGGCAGGTGCGCAGGCAGGCCCCACAGCCGAGGCACGCGCTGGTCGCGATCCAGGCGCCGCTCACCGCCCGCCTCCAACCGTCACGGTGCTCGTCGCGTGCCGGGGCGCCGCGGAGCGCGCATGGTCCGGCCTCGTCGCGGCCGGCGGCGAGCTGTAGCCGCGCGGGGTCACCATGCGTCCGTCGATCACCCGGGTCAGTGAGCTGCCGACGATCACCATGCTCGTCATCGATGCGAGGGTAGGGTCGAGCTCGCCGAGCGTTGTGAGCGTCACGCGCTGACCCGGTCGGTAGGCGTCGGTGACGATCGCGGCGGGCGTCGCCGCGACACGATGCTCTTGGAGATGGGCGAGCGTCTCGGTCAGCTGCCAGTCTCGCCCACGACTGCGCGGGTTGTAAAGGGTCACTACGAGGTCGGCCGCGGCGGCGGCGCGCACACGCGCGCGTATCGCCTCCCACGGGGTGAGCAGGTCCGAGAGCGAGATCGCGCAGTGGTCGTGGCCGAGCGGCGAGCCGACGAGGGCGGCGGCCGCATTCGCCGCGGTGATGCCCGGCACGACCTCGACATCGACGCCCCCGAGCCCGCCGGCCTCGAGCGCAGGGGAGGCCATCGCGTAGATGCCCGGGTCGCCGCTGGAGACGAGCGCCACGGATGCCCCGGCGCCCGCCTCGGCGATCGCACGGCGCGCCCGCTCGAGCTCCTCGCCGAGCGCATAGCCTTCCGTGCGCGTTCCGGGACGCAGGAGGTGCCTGATCGAGGTCAGGTAGCGGTCGAGCCCGACGACGAGCTCGGCACGCGCGAGCGCGGCGCGCGCAAGCGGCGGTAGCAGCGACTCGGCGCCCGGCCCGAGGCCGACGATCGCCAGCCGGCCGCGGACCGGCCTGCGCGCGATCGCGACCGTCGCCATCGGCGAGCGCCGCTTCGCGACCACGAGCTCGGGCGGGGCTGGGAGCCGCTCCGGCGTCGACGGCCGCGCGGCCTCGCGCAGCGCAGCGGCCTCGGCGACGCTGGGCGTGCCGACCGCTTCGCGGACCACCTCGGAGGGGTTCGGCACGGCGGTTCCGGCGAGCTCCTGCGCGTTCGCCAGGCGCAGCGGCCAGCCCCGCTTCGCCGCTGCTTCAAGCAGGCCCGGCTCGCCGGACTTCAGGTCGACCGAGGCGACGGCGTCGACGCTCTCGACGGCAAGGTCGCCGGCGAGCAGGGCCTCGTCGACGAGCGCGAGGATCTCGTCAGAGCCCGCGCCGCGGCTGCACCCCACCCCCACGACGAGCGAGGGCGGGCGCAGGACGACGGAGGGGTGGGGGCGCTCGACCCGGCGGTCGCTGATCAGGATCGTCGGACCTCGGCCGGGTGAGTCGGCGCGGACGACGTTGTCCGGCAGTGGGCCGAGCGGCCAGCGGCGCTCGGAGACGAGCTCGACGCGCTCGCCGCCCACGAGCGCCGCGGCGACAGCGGCCGCCTCGCCGTCCGGCTCGCGCCGGAGGCCGAGGTCCGCGCCGAGCTCGTCGAGCCCCGGCAGGCCGGTGGCGTCGCTCGCGGTTGTGATAACGGGGGTCGCCCCAAGCGCTGCGGCGACGCGCTCGGCGAGCTCGTTGGCGCCCCCCTCGTGGCCGCCGCTGAGGGCGATTGCGAAGCGCCCGGCGTCGTCGACGCAGACGACGCCGGGATCGGTTCGCTTGTCACCGAGCAGGGGGGCGAGCAGCCGCACCGCTGCGCCGACGGCGAGGAACAGCACGACGCCGTCGCTCTCTGCGAAGGCGCCCGGGAGCGCGGCGCTCGGTCGGCCGGGAGCGAGCCGCGCATCGTCGAGCGCGCCGGCCAAGTGCTCGGCGCGCGCACGACCGGCGGCCGTGGCGGCGACGAGCGCGATCATGTGGACGCCTCCCTGGGCGCGGCATATCGGCGAGCCTCCGCTGGCCCGCGCGGCGACGCACCGGCTGGCCCGCGCGGCGACGCACCGGCTGTGCGCGAGCCGCTGACGACGAACACGGGGTTGAGCGCGTCCAGCCGCGTCAGCCCGGCCAGGTCCTCGAGGCGGGAGGTCGCCAGCATGACCGACTCGACGTCGAAGCCGCAGGCGCGCAGAGAGGCGGCGGCCGGGGCGACGCGCTCGAGCGCCGCTAACGCCACGACCACCCGCCGCCGGGCGCGGCTCGCGGCCAGCTCGACGACGGGCTCGAGGTGTGCGCCGGCGCCGCCGACGAAGACGCAGTCGGGGTCCGGCAGCGCGGCAAGCGCCTCCGGCGCCGTGCCGTGCAGAACCTCGACACAGACCTCGTGGCGCGCGGCGTTCGCCCGGGCGCGCCCGCACTGCTCTGCGTCGCGGTCGAGCGCGATGACCGCCGCGCCGAAGCGGGCGCACTCGACGGCGACCGAGCCGCTGCCGGTGCCGATGTCCCAGATCAGGTCGCCCGTGCCCGGACCGAGGCGGGCCAGCACGAGCGCGCGCACCTCGGACTTCGTGATCATGCCGCCGCGATGCTCGAACGCCTCCTCGGGGAGCGCCCAGCCCGCGGGCGAGCGCGGCGGCCATGCGCGCCCCTTCGGACCGACCGCGCGGGCGGGATCGATGCACAGCACGACGTTCGGCTCGGTGAACGAGCACTCGCGGATCTCTGCCGGGGAGCCTTCGGTGACGCGCTCGTCCGGCTCCCCGAGCCGCTCGGCCACGAGCAAAACGCGCTCGAGCCCGACGAGCTCGCGGGCGAGGTCGCCGGGAGTGAAGTCGGGTGCCGTCAGGACGGCCACCGTGCCGTGCGCGCGCGCCGCGTTCCCGGCCGCGGCCGGCGCACGGCCGTGCGCCGAGACGACGAGCGCATCGTCCCACGCCAGCCCCGCGCGCGCAAAGGCGAGCGACACCGCGGAAGGTGCGGGAAGCACGTCGAGCCGCTCGCGCCCGAAGCGCTCCGCGAGCAGTCGAACGATGCCGAAGAAGCCGGGATCGCCGGAGGCGAGCACGACGACGGGGCCGTTCGCAGCGGCGATCCGCTCGAGCGCCGGCCCGAGGTCGCCGCCGAGCTCGGCGCTCGCGGTCGCGGCTTGGACATGCGCGGCCAGCCGGTCCGCGCTGCCGACGACGAGCTCCGCGTGCTCGAGCCGCTCGGCGAGGCCGCGGGGGGCCTCCGCGCCGGCTACGCCGACGACCGAGATGCAGGGCGGCGACGCTGAGGGCGGCGGGTCGGGCGCCGGGTTCCCTGAGCTGAGCTCCGCGGTCTGCGGGGCCCCGATCAACGGTCGGCCCCTGAACGGTCGGCTCCCGAACGGTCGGCTCCCGAACGGTCGGCTCCCGAACGGTCGGCTCCCGAACGGTCGGCTCCCGAACGGTCGGCCCCTGCCTCGATCAGACCGCGCGCGCGGGGGCTGGCACCCGTGACCGACAGATCCTCGAAGTCGACGAGCAGGGCGTGCACCTCGACCCGACGATCGACGAAGCGCTCCAGGTTGTCC
>JBBSNQ010000091.1:0-5844 GCA_038232575.1 Solirubrobacterales bacterium
ACTCAACGCCGGCCTCGTCGTCCTCGTGCTCTTGATCCTGTGGGCTATCTACAGTGCCGCGGGCCCCGAGGACGGTCCGGCGCCCGACACGGTGCGCGTAGAGCGCGGCACCGTGGTCTCGACGGTTTCGGCCGACGGCAACGTGGAGCCTCCCAAGGAGCTCTCGCTCGGCTTCGAGCAGGGCGGGCGGCTTTCCGAGCTCGCCGTCGACGACGGCGAGCGAGTCAAGCGTGGACAGCTGCTCGCGCGGCTCGACGGCAAGCGCGAGCGAGCGCAGTTGCGCTCGGCGGAGCGCAACCTCGACTCCGCGCGCGCCCAGCTCGCCGACACCCGCGCCGGCAAGAACGGCGCCGAGCTCGCTCAGAACGACCGCCAGGCCGCCCAGTCGCAGGTCGCCGTGCGCAACGCCGAGCGCGACCTCGCAAACGCGAGGAGCGTCTCGCGCACCAACGTGAAGGCGCGCCGCAGAGCCGTTCGCCGCGCTCGCATCAGCGGAGAGCGGTCAGATCTGCGGGCATCGGAGCTCAGGCTCCGGCAGGAGCGCACCGCTGCGAGCAGGCTCGGCGAGCGCTTCGAGCAGTTGGCTGCCCGCAACGACCAGAACCGAGACCAGCTGACGGTCCTGCGCGACCGTCAGCGAGAGGCTCGCAACGACGCATCGAGCGACTCGGGCGGCGGGTCCTCCCTCGGCGGCCTCGACCTGAACGACCTCGACCTCGACGGCCTCGACCTGGATGGAGACGGCGACACGGACGCCCAAGAGGACGTGAACGATCTCGACTTCCTGATCAGCACGCTGCAGACCAGGCTCGAGGAGGGCGAGCGCGACGAGTCGACTGCCAAGTCCGACCTGGAGACCTCGAAGGCAAACGTGCGCACCTACGTCCAAGACGTCGACCAGGACCGGGTCGCGGTGCGGGAGGCGCGCCGCACCCTCGGCAGCGCGCGCGACGACCTGAGCACGGCGATCGCCGACACGCAGCAGCAGATCGACTCGGCGCGGAGCTCGCTCGCGAGCAGCCGCTCCCAAGGCGATCTGACGCGCGCCAACATCAGGGTGGACGAGCAACCCGCCGATGAGGCCGAGCTCGCCTCGGGCCGCGCCAACGTCGCTGTGTCAGAGGCCTCGGTCGAGGATGCCCGCAAGGCACTCGCCGATACTCGTCTACGCGCGCCGGTGAGCGGCGTCATCGGCGACATCGACGCAAAGGAGGGCGAGCTCGTGGGGAGCACTGGCTTCTCGGGCCTTGACTCCTCGGGCGCCGCGGACACAGGCGGGCAGTCTCCAGGCACCTCGGCAGGCTCCGCTTCCGGCGCGGGCGGCTCGGCAAGCGGCGCGGGTGGCGGCGGCGAGGGCTTCATCGAGCTCGCCCAGCTCGAGAGCCTCCAGGTCAAGGCAAACTTCAACGAGACCGAGGCGGCCAAGCTCAACCCTGGCGACTCGGCGAGGATCTCTGTCGACGCGCTGCCCGAGCAGGAGTTCAGCGCGGTCGTGGCCTCGATCGCGCCGATCGAGGACGTCGTCGACAATGTCGTCACCTACGAGGTGACGCTCTTGCTCGAGAGCGACCAGGCACAGCTAAAGCCCGGCATGACCGCGACCGCAGACGTGATGGTCGGCGAGGCGGACAACGTGCTCACCGTCCCGCAGGCTGCGGTGCGCTCGCCGAAGGGCGCAAACGCGACGTTGAACGTGCTCAAGCCGAACGGCGAGCAGGAGGCGAAGCTCGTCGTCCTCGGCTTGGAGGGCGACTCTCGAGTCGAGGTCGTGGGTGGAGTCGGCGAGGGCGAGCGCGTAGTGCTTCCGGAGCCGCCTCCGCCGCCGGACGGCGGATGAGCCAGGCTGAGCCCTCCCGGGGCCAGGGCTCCTCGAACGGCCAGCTCGCGGAGCGGCCGGAGCTTGCTCCCGAGCGGCTGGCACGGGGCGCCGAGCAGCCGGCGCCCGTCTCCGGGCAGTCAAGCGGCGATCCCGGGCGGGCGCCCCGCCCCCCCGGGCAGCCGGTCGTCCTACTGCGCGAGGTGTGCAAGACCTACCGTCTCGGCGAGGTGTCGGTGCGCGCGCTTCGCAACGTCTCGCTCGCCGTGCGAGAGGGCGACCTCGTCGCGATCATGGGGCAGTCGGGCAGCGGTAAGACGACGCTGATGAACATGCTGGGCGCCCTCGACCAGCCCGACGAGGGCCGCTACCTGCTCGAGGGAGTAGATGTGCGAAGCCTCGCGGAGAGCCAGCTCGCCGAGATCCGCAACCACAAGATCGGCTTCGTCTTCCAGGGCTTCAACCTGATCGCGCGCACGCCCGCGCTCGAGAACGTCGAGCTGCCGCTCGTCTACGCGGGAGTCGGGCGGCGCGAGCGGCGCCGCCGAGCGACCGAGGCGCTCGAGCGCATGGGTCTCGCCGATCGCCTCGAGCACCAGCCGGCGGAGCTCTCCGGCGGCCAGCAGCAGCGGGTGGCGATCGCCCGCGCGCTCGTCAGCGATCCGGCGATCCTGCTGGCCGACGAGCCCACCGGCGCTCTCGACTCCCACACGAGCGAGAGCATCCTCGAGCTCTTCTCGGAGATCAACGCCCAGGGACGCACCGTGATCGTGATCACCCACGAGCAGCAGGTGGCCGACTACGCCAAGCGGGTGGTGCAACTGAGAGACGGCGAGATCGTCGACGACGAGCGTCGAGTCAAACTCGCCGACGCGCCGCCCGCGCTCGCGGGCAACGGAGCGCTCGCAAGCCGAGAGACGCTCGCGTGAACGTCGGCGACGGTGTCCGCATCGCGCTTAGGGCGATGCTCGCAAACCGTCTGCGCTCGTCGCTCACCATGCTCGGGCTGATGATCGGCGTGGGTTCGGTGATCCTGCTCGTGGCCGTCGGCAACGGCGCGCAGGACGCGATCAGCGGCAAGCTAGCGAACCTCGGGACGAGGTCGATCTCGGTCTTTCCACGCGGCACCTTCGGCGAGAACACGGGCACGGAGAGCCGTGCGCCCGAGCTCACGCGAGACGACGTCGACGCGCTTCGCCGGCGAGGCTCCGCCGCCGGCATCGAGTCGGTCATCCCTGTCTCGATGCCGACCGTCACGCTCACCTGGCAGGGCAGCTCGTACTCACCCGAGGCCTTCGTCGGCACGACTCCCCCCTACCTCGGCGCGCGGGACTACGACGTCGCGAAGGGGAGGACCTTCACCGAGCGCGAGGACGTCGAGCGCCGCCGCGTCATGATCGTCGGAGAGACGGTCGTGGACGAGCTCTTCGACGGTCGCGATCCGATCGGCGAGCAGGTCTCGGTCAACAACGTGCGCTTCGAGGTCGTCGGCGTCTTCGCTGAGCGCGGCGGCGAGTTCGGCGGTGACGGGGACGACATCGTGATGGCTCCGTTCGGCGCCGTCGAGAGCAACCTGACCGGTCCGAACGTGCCGCTCGGCCAAATCCTCGTGCAGGCGACCTCTGAGCAGACAACCGGCCTCGCCGAGCGCGAGGTCTGGGCCACGCTGCTCGCAGAGCACGACGTCGACGACGCCGCCGATGCCGACTTCCTGGTCGCCAACCTGGGGACGATCGTCGAGGTCGCGAACACGACGACGAGGATCTTCACGCTCCTGCTCGCCGGGGTCGCCGGCATCTCGCTGCTCGTCGGGGGGATCGGCGTGATGAACATCATGCTCGTCACGGTCTCCGAGCGCACGCGCGAGATCGGCATCCGCAAGGCGATCGGCGCACAGCGAGTCCACATCGTCGGGCAGTTCATGCTCGAGGCGCTCGTGCTGTCGATGGCCGGAGGGCTCGCCGGTGTGCTGCTCGGCGTCGGCCTCGGCCAGCTTGGCGTCGAGAGCTTCCAGCCGGCCGTCAGCTGGGGATCTGTGATCCTGGCGTTCTCGGTCTCGGTTCTGATCGGGCTCTTCTTCGGGATCTATCCGGCGAACCGCGCGGCGGCGCTGCGGCCGATCGAGGCGCTCAGGTACGAGTGATGGCCTACGGGGAAGAAGCTCAAAGCCAGCGGCCCGCGAGCCGCGACGGGGAGGCCGAGCGCCTCGAGTCCGACGCGCGGCTCGATGACGCAGCGCTCTACGACGAGGAGGTTGGCGCCGCTCCGGCCACCGCGCCGGCTCCCCCAGGCCGGGAGATCCCGCGGCTGACGAGGATCCTGCTCGCTGCGCTCGTCGGCGGCATCTTCTTTCTCGCCGGGGTGCAGGCCCAGAAGCTGCTCGGCGCGACCACGCCTCAGGCGGGCCCAGGCGCAGCCGAGGAGTCGGGCGAAAGCGAGGCCGGTGGCGCCGACGGCAACGGAGCGGAGGAGTCTGGCGCATCTGGCACCTCCGCGGAGCCGCCCGGCCAGCCCCGCCTCGCGCGCGGCGAGATCACGATGATCAGCGGGTCGACGCTCTATCTGCGTGACGCCGAAGGGCGCACGACCAAGCTGCGCGTACCGCGGAGCTCACTCATCGCACGCGCCCGGAAGTCCGAGCTGAGCGGCCTCAGGCCCGGCGAGGTCGTCGTGGCCGAGATCCGGAGCGAGCAGGACGCGCTGACGGCCCAGTCGATCACCGTGCTGCCCGACCGCAGACGGTGAGGAGAAGCTAAGCGCTCAACCAGCTGCCTGCCTGCTCCGACCTCAGCCGAGCTGGATCGGCAGCTCGCGGTTGTACGACCGTCCGCCACAACGCGCTGACGCTACGCGTTCACCCAGCAGCTACCTCCGTCGCGCGTCCGGCTCCAGCGCGGGATTGGTCCACCCGGCGTCGGTCGGATTGATGGTTGTCCCGGGCGGAACGATCTCGTCGATGCGATCGAGCAGCGCCGTGTCGAGCGCGACGTCCGCCGCGCCGAGCTGGCCCTCGAGCTGGTCCATCGTGCGGGGGCCGATGATCGCCGCCGTGACCGCCGGGTGGCGGATGGCCCACGCGAGCGCGATGTGGAGCAGGGAGATGCCCGACTCGTCGGCGAGCTGACCGAGCGCGTCGGCGGCCTCGAGCTTGGCCTGGTTTGCCGGGATCGAGAGGTCGTAGCGGTCCGGAATCAGCTCCGCGCGCCGTGAGGTCAGGTCGTCTGACCCCTTGCGCCAGCGTCCCGAGAGCCACCCGCCGGCCAGCGGGCTCCAGACGATCGTCCCCATGCCGAAGTCCTGGCAGGTCGGCAGCACGTCGGCCTCGATCCCGCGGGCGAGAATCGAGTAGGGCGGCTGCTCGCAGACGAAACGCTGGCCGCCGCGCTCGCGCGCCGCCCATTGGGCCTTGACGATCTGCGCCGCGGGATAGGTCGAGGAGCCGATGTAGCGCACCTTGCCCTGGGCCACCAGGTCGGACAGCGCGCCGAGCGTCTCTTCGTGATCGGTCCAAGGATCCCAGCGGTGAACCTGGTAGAGATCGATCCAATCGGTCTGCAGGCGCCTCAGCGAGGCCTCGACCTCCTGGAAGATCCAGCGCCGCGAGTTGCCCTTCTCGTTGGGATCGTCGCCCATCTTGCCGTGCAGCTTCGTGGCGAGCACGACGTTCTCGCGCCGCCCGCCGCCGAGTGCCTTGCCGACGATCTCCTCCGACTCCCCGCGCGAGTACACGTCGGCGGTGTCGATGAAGTTGATCCCCGCATCGAGCGCTCGATGGATGATGCGGACGCCCGCGTCGTGGTCGGGCTCCCCCCAGGCGCCGAACATCATCGCGCCGAGGCAGAGCGGGCTGACCTGGACCCCTGTGCGCCCGAGCGTTCGATGCTCCATGGCCGCGACTGTAACGCTGCGTCGCCACCGTCGTGGCCATGAGCACCGAATCCTTGCGCGCTGTTCGCGATCATCTGTCCGAGGTCATCGATCGCGTCGCCCATCATCACGAGCGAGCACCATCACGCGCAATGGGCACG
>JBBSNQ010000092.1:0-5783 GCA_038232575.1 Solirubrobacterales bacterium
CCGGTGTGGAGCCAGCCGTCCGGGTCGCGCGCCCCGGCGGCGACCATCGGGCCCGCGACGAGGATCTCGCCGTCGGCGGCGATGCGCAGCTCGGCGCCCGGCAGCGGGCGGCCCGCCGCGGCTGCCTCATGCGGGGCGGCCTCGTGCGGCGGGGAAGCGGCTGGCTTCCGCAGGGCCGCGATGGCCTCGTGCGCCGGCAGCGCGGCGATCTGCGAGGCGGTCTCGGTCATGCCGTAGCTCGCAATCACCGGCAGGCCGCGCTGGGCGGCCCACGCGATCAGATCGGGCGGGCAGGGCGACCCGCCGAGCAGCGCAGCACGCAGGGTGGGCGCCTGCGTGAGGCCGGCGTCGGCCAGCCGGCGCAGCATCGTCGGCACCAGTGAGACGAGCGTGATCGCGCCGGATGCAAGCTCCGCGGCGACGGCGTCGGCGTCGAAGCGCTGCTCGAGCTGCGCGGCGGTCCCGTAGAGGGCGGAGCGCATCAGGATCGCGAGGCCTCCGACATGGAAGACTGGCAGCACGCAGAGCCAGCGATCGTCGGGCGCCACGCCGAGGCTCCAGGCGCACGCGATCGCGCTCGCGAGGTGGTTCCCGTAGCTGAGCACCACCGCCTTCGGCTGCGCGCTCGTGCCGGAGGTGTAGATGACCGAGTGCGGCGCGTCCGGGTCGACGTGGGTCTGCAGCGATAGATCGGCCTCCTCCCCACCGGGTGGCTCTTCGACCAGCAGGCGCGCCGCGCAGTCCTCGCGCTGCCAGCGCAGCTCGGCGCCGGAGAGGCGCGTGTTGAGCGGGACGAGCGTTGCGCCGAGCCTCGGCAGCGCGTGCAGCAGCTCTGCGAACGCGAGACCGGGGGGCAGCGTCGTCGCCACCCTGTCCCCGGCGGACACCCCCAACGCGGCCAGCCGCCGCGCGCTGCGCGCCGCGCCGCGTTCGAGCTCGGCGTAGGAGATGGCGAGCCCACCGGCGTGGATCGCCGGGAGATGCCCATGGGTGCGGGCGCGGAGCGTTACGAGCTCGTCCAGGCAACTATCGTAGGCGCGCGTGGGCTCAGCCGAGCAGTGGACCGCCCCCGCCAGTGGGCGCGACTACACCGACATCCGCTACGAGACCTCCGACGGGATCGCGAAGATCACGATCGATCGTCCCGAGGTGCGCAACGCATTCCGGCCTCAGACGCTCTTCGAGCTCTCCGACGCCTTCGACCGCGCTCGCGACGACTCCGACATCGGCGTGATCGTGCTTACCGGCGAGGGGCCGCTCGCGTTCTGCTCGGGCGGCGACCAGCGCGTGCGCGGCGACGACGGCTACATAGGTGACGACAGCGTGGCCTCGCGCGGGATCGGCCGGCTCAACGTGCTCGACCTCCAGATCCAGATCCGGCGTACGCCGAAGCCCGTCGTCGCGATGGTCGCGGGCTACGCGATCGGCGGCGGCCACGTGCTGCACATCGTCTGCGACCTGACGATCGCCGCCGACAACGCGCGCTTCGGCCAGACCGGCCCAAAGGTCGGCTCCTTCGACGGCGGCTTCGGCTCCGGGCTGCTCGCTCGTCACGTCGGCCAGAAGAAGGCGCGCGAGATCTGGTTCCTCTGCCGCCAGTACGACGCCCAGCAGGCGCTCGAGATGGGGCTCGTGAACGCCGTCGTGCCGCTCGACCGGCTCGAGCAGGAGACCGTCACGTGGTGCAGGGAGATGCTGGCCCACTCCCCACTCGCGCTGCGCATGCTGAAGGCCTCGATGAACGCCGCCGACGACGGGATCGCGGGCATCCAGCAGCTCGCGGGCGACGCGACGCTGCTGCTCTACATGACCGAGGAGGCACAGGAGGGCCGCGACGCCTACCTCGAGAAGCGCCCGCCGGACTTCAGCAGGTTCCCCAAGCGTCCGTGAGCACCGCGCGGTTGTGGCTCGTTGCAGCGCGGCCGCGCACGCTGCCAGCGTCGGTGGCGCCGGTGCTGGTCGGCACTGCGCTCGCGGTCTCCGAGGGCGTGCTGCGCCCGCTCGCCTTCGCCTGCGCGCTGATCGGCAGCATCTTCATCCAGATCGGCACGAACCTGGCCAACGACTACTCGGACGCGCGCCGCGGCGCCGACAGCGAGGATCGGCTCGGCCCGGTGCGCGTGACCGCGGGCGGCCTGCTCCCGCCGCGGCGGGTTCTGGTCGGCGTCTATCTGGCCTTTGGCGTGGCCGTCGCGGTCGGCGCCTACCTCGTAGCAATCACGGGCCCGGAGCTGCTGGTCGTCGGCGTCGCCTCGATCCTGGCAGGCGTCCTCTACACCGGCGGCCCACGGCCGTACGGCTACGCGGGGCTCGGCGAGCTGTTCGTGTTCCTATTCTTCGGGGTCGTCGCTGTCGTGGGCTCCTACTACGTGCAGACCGAGCGGCTCGGTTGGGAGGCGCTCGGACTCTCGGTGCCGGTGGGACTGCTGGCCGCGGCGATCATCGTCGTGAACAACGTGCGCGACATCGACACCGACCGCCGTGCGGGCAAGCACACGCTCGCGGTCAAGCTGGGGCGCAGCCGCACGCGCGCGCTCTACGCGGCGATGCTCGCGCTTGCCTTCGGCTGGACCGCTCTCGTCGCGGCGCTGAGCGCGGGCGGGGCGTGGCTCCTGCTTGCGCTGCTGGCCGCACCGCTCGCGGTACCGCTCGCACGGACGGTGATGACGCGCAGCGACGGCGCGGCGCTCAACGGCGCGCTCGCCGGCAGCGGGGCCCTGCTCGCCGTCTACTCGCTGCTGATGTCGATCGGGCTGCTGCTCTCATGAGACGCACGGTGATGCGCCTCTCGCTCCCCCTGCGCGAGCCGTGGGCGACCGCCGGCGGCGTGATCGGCGAGCGCGAGCTGCTGCTGCTGCGCGTGGAGGATGACGACGGCCTCGCCGGCTACGGGGAGGCGGCACCGTTCGAGCCCTACGACGGCACCCCGATCGAGCTCGTCGTCGAGGCGCTCCGCGGCGAGGGCTCCGGCGAGCCGCCGCCGCAGGCGCGTGCGGCCGAAGAGATGGCGCGCCTCGACCTCGAGGCGCGGCGGCGCCGTCGCGCGGTCGGCGAGCCCGGCGCCGATGCGATCGCCGTCAACAGCAGCATCGCCGCGGGGCCTCCGGAAGAGGTCTTCGAGGGCGCGAAGCGCTCGCTCAGCGACGGCTACTCGTGCTTCAAGGTCAAGGTCGGCCTTCCCGACGACATCGAGCGCGTGGCCGCCGTGCGCGAGGCGATCGGCTCCTGGCCCGCCCTGCGCCTCGACGCCAACGGCAGCTGGAGCGTCGAGCAGGCGATCGTGCGCATCGGCGAGCTCGCTCGCTTCGACCTCGAGCTCGTGGAGCAGCCGTGCCGCACGCTCGCCGAGCTTGCCGAGGTGCGCGCCGCGACCGAGATGCCGCTGGCCGCCGACGAGGCGATCGCGAGCCCGGCGGACGTGCGCGCCGCGGTGGCCGCTCACGCCTGCGACGCCGTCAACGTGAAGCTCGCGCCCTGCGGGGGGTTCGGCGCCGCCCGCGAGACGCTGCGCGCGGCCGCGGAGCACGGCCTCGAGGGCTTCGTCTCGAGCACGCTCGACGGCCCGTGGGGCATCGCGGCGGCGCTGCAGCTCGTGGCCTCCGAGGACGTCTCGCTCGCGTGCGGACTCGCGACGCTCGACCTCTTCGACGCCGCGCTCGCGCGCGCGCTGCCGCGACCGGCCGGCGGCCTGCTGAGCGTGCCGCAGGGCCCCGGCCTGGGCGTCAACTTCCGCGACGGCGACCTCGACGCGGTGCTCGTCGAGGAGGTCCTGGTCGAGGAGCTCGCCCGCTAGCCGGGCGCCGAGCGAGGCGCCTAGCCGCCCGCGACCACGCGAGCATGAAGCCGATCAACAGGACCTACGCGCCGATACAGGCGTTCGTAGAGGAGCTCGCGCGCTGCGGCCTGACCCACGCGGTCACGTCCCCCGGCTCGCGCAACGCGCCGCTGCTGCTCACGCTCGCCGCCGAGGATCGGATCCGCTGTGTCTCAGTGCTCGACGAGCGCTCGGCGGGATTCGTCGCGCTCGGACTCGCGAAGGCGACGGGACGCGTCGTGGCGATCACGTGCACGTCGGGCTCGGCTGCGGCCAACCTGCTGCCGGCGCTCGTCGAGGCGCGTGAGGCGGGCGTCGCGCTGCTCGTGCTGACGGCCGACCGCCCACCCGAGCTGCGCGAGGTCGGCGCCGGCCAGGCGATCGACCAGCTGGGGCTCTACGGCTCGCACGCCAAGTGGTTCGTCGAGGTCGGCAATCACGAGCCCGGACGAGCCGCCGCCGTTCACCATCGCGCGCTCGCGTGCCGTGCAGTGGCGAGCGCCGAGGCCGGGCGGCCCGGACCGGTTCATCTGAATTTCCCGCTGCGCGAGCCGCTGGCGCCCACCCCGGAGGAGCTCGACGAGGAGCCGTGGCAGGGCCGCGCGGACGGGCGGCCGTGGGTCGCCGTGCACGGCAGCGGGGAGGCCCGGCACGGTGGTGCGCTCGCGTTCGCGGCGGGTGGCGTCGAGCCCCCCGCGAGCGGACCTGCGGCGACCGCGGGCGCGCCGGGCTTCGATCTCGTCGGCGACATCGCGGCGAGCGCCCGCGGCGCGCTCGTGCTCGGCTCGACCGGCACGGAGATCGCCGAGGCTGCCGCGCGGCTTGCCCGGCGGACCGGCTGGCCGCTGCTCGCGGAGCCGACCTCGGGCGTCCGCTGCGGGCGCCACGACCGTTCCCACGTCGTGGCCCACTACGACGTGCTGCTGCGCAGCGAGCGCTTCGCCGCCGCGCAGCGGCCGGAGCTCGTAATCCGGATCGGCGACACGCCGACGTCGAAGCCGCTGCGCGCATGGCTGGCCGCGGCACGGCAGGTGGTGATCGATCCACAGCTCGCCTGGCACGAGCCCACGCGCACCGCCGAGGCCCTGGTGCAGGCGGACCCGGACAGCCTCTGCCGAGAGCTGGACGTCGCGCTCGAGGGCCTGATGCAGCCCGACCCCGCGTGGCTTGCGTCGTGGCTCGAGGCCGACGCGCTCGTCCCGCCGGCGCTCGCCGGCGCGCCCGATCCCTGCGAGCCGAAGGCGCTCGCAGCACTGGCCGAGGTCCTCCCCGATGGGGCGATCGTCTGGCTCGCGTCGTCGATGCCCGTGCGCGACGTCGAGTCGTTCTTCCCGCGCTCGGACACGCCCCTGCGCTTCCTCGCCAACCGCGGGGCCAACGGCATCGACGGCACCGTCTCCTCCGCGGTCGGGGCCGCGATCGCGGGGCCGGGCCGCTGCTTCCTGCTCACGGGCGAGCTCGCCCTGCTTCACGACCTCGGGGGCCTGCTGACCGCGAGGCGCCACGGGATCGAGCTGACGATCGTCTGCCTCAACAACGACGGCGGCGGGATCTTCGACTTCCTGCCGGTCGCCGAGCACGCCGACCGGGCCGCCTACGAGGAGCAGCTCGCCACCCCGCACGCGGTGGACCTGGCACAGGTGGCGGCGCTCGCCGGTCTGCCCCACCGCACGGCGCAGACGCCGACCGAGCTGCAGGCCGCCGTCGAGCAGCCGGCGCTCGTCGAGGTGAGGACTGATCGGCGGCGCAACGTCGAGCTCCACCGCGAGGTCTTCTACCGCGTCACGGCCGAGCTCGACGCGCGCCTCTAGGCGCAACTCGAGAGGTGCCTCCAGCCGCAACTCCAGAGGCGCCTCTAGGGTCTTCGAGATGAGCCCGATGACCCCCGATCCACAGTTAGGGAGGTTCTCCTGTGAGCGACCCCGCCGACACCACGTTCGAGCTCGGTGAGCGCGTGCCGAGCTTCGCG
>JBBSNQ010000093.1:0-5762 GCA_038232575.1 Solirubrobacterales bacterium
CCGCGCTGCGCCTGAGCGAGAAGGGCTACGCCGTCGGTGTGCTCGAGTGCGGGCGCCGCTACGAGGACGAGGACTTCGCCAAGACCACCTGGAACCTCCGGCGCTACTTCTGGGCGCCCAAGATCGGGCTCAAGGGCATCTTCCGGATGAGCCTCTTCAAGGATCTGTTCGTGATCAGCGGCTCCGGCGTCGGCGGCGGCAGCCTCGGCTATGCCAACACGCTCTACCAGCCGCCCGCGCACTCGGCCTTCTACCGCGACCCGCAGTGGAGCGACCTCGGCGACTGGCACACCGAGCTCGACCCCCACTACCGCGAGGCCCAGCGCATGCTCGGCGTGACCCGCTACCAGGGGGAGGGTCCCGGCGACCGCGTCCTGCGCGAGCTCGGTGAGGAGCTCGGCGTGGGCGAGAGCTACACGACGACGCCGGTCGGCGTCTACTTCGGCGAGCCCGGAAAGCGCGTGCCCGATCCCTACTTCGGCGGCGAGGGGCCCGAGCGGGCGGGCTGCATCCGCTGCGGCGCCTGCATGGTGGGCTGCCGCCACAACGCCAAGAACACGCTGATGAAGAACTACCTCTGGTTCGCCGAGCGCCGCGGCGCGCAGGTGACGCCCGAGCGCACCGTGGTCGACGTGCGCCCGCTCGACGGCGGCGATGGCAGCGAGGGCTACGCGGTGACGAGCGAGCGCTCGGGTGCCTGGCTGCGCAAGGACCGGCGCGTGCACACGGCCGCCGCGGTCGTCGTGGCGGCCGGACCGCTCGGCACGAACCTGCTGCTGCGCCGCTGCAAGCGCTCCGGCTCGCTCGCGCGCCTCTCGGAGCGGCTCGGCTACGTCGTGCGCTCGAACAGCGAGGCGGTCGGGGCGGCGACCGCGACCGACGATCGCCACGACTTCACCCAGTCGGTCGCGATCACCTCGAGCATCCACCCCGACTCGGACACCCACATCGAGAACGTCACCTACGGCCCGGGCGGGGACTCGATGAGCGCCCTCTTCACGTTGCTGACCGGCGAGGGCACGAAGCTCACGCGCCCGCTGCGCGCGCTCGGCGGCGCGCTTCGCCGCCCTGTCTCCTTCGCGAGGACCCTGTGGCCGCGTGGCTGGTCGCGGCGGACGATGATCCTGCTCACGATGCAGACGCTCGACAACCAGATGCGCCTGAAGCCCAAGCGGCGGTTGCTGGGAGCTGGAGTGCGGCTGCAGACCGAGGAGGATCCGGCGAAGCTGAACCCGCGCTTCATCCCGGTCGCCAACTGGGCCGCCGAGCGCGCCGCGGAGAAGCTCGGCGGCATCGCCCAGAGCCAGACGACCGAGGCGCTGCTCAACGTCCCGCTGACCGCGCACGTCATGGGCGGGGCTGTGATCGGCGCGGGTCCCGACCGCGGCGTGATCGATCGCCGCCAGCGCGTCTTCGGCTACGAGAACCTGCTCGTCTGCGACGGCTCGGCGATCCCCGCGAACCTCGGCGTGAATCCCGCCCTCACGATCACGGCGATGACCGAGCACGCGATGAGCCACATACCCGCGCGCGGTTCGCACGCGCACGCGAAGGAGCGGGCGGAGACCCGCTTGCCCTTACAATCCCTTTAGGTTGACCCGCTGCGCAGGCGGGCGACCGGAGCCGGACACCCACCCCATGAACCCCACCGCGATCCCTTACCGGGCCGCTGGCCTCTACGACCCCGCGTACGAGCACGACGCGTGCGGCGTCGCCTTCGTCGCCCGCCTCGACGGCCGGCCGACGCACGAGGTCGTACGCCACTCGATCACCACGCTCGACAACCTCGAGCATCGCGGCGCGCGCGGCGCCGACCCCGAGACCGGCGACGGCGCGGGGATTCTGCTTCAGCTGCCCGACGAGTTCTTCCGCGAGCAGGTGCGCGCGGAGCTGCCGCGCCGCGGCCACTACGGCGTAGCCGTCTGCTTCCTGCCGCGCAACGACGACCGGCGCCGCCGCGAGCTCGAGCAGCTGCTCGCCGACACGGTCGAGGCCGAGGGCCAGGAAGTGATCGGCTGGCGCGACGTGCCGGTCGACGACGACTACGTTGGCACCAGCGCCAAGGCCGTCGCGCCGTTCGTCAAGCAGCTCTTCGTCGCGCGCGGGCCGGGGCTCGTCGGCGGGCCCGACGCCTTCGAGCGCAAGCTCTACGTGATCCGGCGCGTGGCCGAGCGAGCGGCCGACGATCTCGTGATCACGAGCCTCTCCTCGCGCCGCGTGCTCTACAAGGGCATGCTCACCGCCTGCCAGCTGAGCGGCTACTTCCCCGATCTCAGCGACGTGCAGATGAAGAGCGCGCTCGCGCTCGTTCACTCGCGCTTCTCGACCAACACCTTCCCGAGTTGGGAGCTTGCCCACCCCTACCGGATGATCGCTCACAACGGCGAGATCAACACCCTGCGGGGCAACGTCAACTGGATGCGCGCGCGCGAGTCGCTGCTGCGCTCGAACCTCTTCGGCGACGACATCGAGAAGGTGGTCCCGGTCGTGCAGCCGGGAGGCTCCGACTCGGCCAGCTTCGACAACGTGCTCGAGCTGCTCGTGCTCGGCGGGCGCTCGCTCCAGCACGCGCTGATGATGATGATCCCGGAGCCGCTCTCGGGCCGTGAGCAGATGGCGCCGGAGGTCGCCGGCTTCTACGACTACCACTCGTGCCTTATGGAGCCGTGGGACGGCCCCGCCTCGGTGACCTTCACCGATGGGCGCACGATCGGCGCGACGCTCGACCGCAACGGCCTGCGTCCTGGCCGCTGGGTGATCTCCAACGACGGTCACGTAGCAGTCGCCTCGGAAACGGGCGCGCTGCCGGTGCCGGCGGATGAGGTCAAGCAGAAGGGCAGGCTGCAGCCCGGTCAGATCTTCCTCGTCGATCTCGAGCGCGGGCGCGTCGTCGACAACGGGGAGGTCAAGCTCGAGGTATCGCGGCGCAAGCCCTACCGGCAGTGGTACGCGGAGCGAGCGGTGCGCCTCGACGATCTGCCCGAGCGCCAGCCGCGCGTGCCGCGCGTCGAGTCGCTGCGCACGCGGCAGCTCGCCTTCGGCTACTCGCAGGAGGACCTGAACGTGCTGATCGCGCCGCTGGCCGCCGACGGCCAGGAGCCGACGGGCTCGATGGGCAACGACCTCGCCCTGGCGGTGCTATCCGACCACCAGCCGCCGCTCTTCTCCTACTTCAAACAGCTCTTCGCGCAGGTGACCAACCCGCCGATCGATCCGCTGCGGGAGACGATCGTCATGAGCCTCGCGAGCACCGTCGGCACGAAGGGCAACCTGCTGTACGAGTCGCCCGAGCACGCCCACCAGCTCGTGATGGATCAGCCGATCCTGCGCAGCCACGAGCTCGAGAAGCTGCGCCAGGTCTCGCACGAGATCTTCGCCGCCAGCACGATCGACATCACCTGGCCCGCGCACGAGGGACCCGAGGGCATGCCGCGCGCGGTCGAGCGCATCTGCGCCGAGGCGGAGCGGCTCGTGGCCGCCGGCATCAACGTCCTGATCCTGAGCGACCGCGGCGTGGCGGCCGACCGCGCCCCCGTCCCGTCGCTGCTCGCGGTCGCGGCGGTGCACCATCACCTCGTCCGGCGGGGGACGCGGCTGCGGGCCGGGCTCGTGGTCGAGTCGGGCGAGCCGCGTGAGGTTCACCACCTCGCGACCCTGATCGGCTACGGCGCGAGCGCCATCAATCCCTACCTGATGCTCGAGTCGGCCGCGGAGCTCGTCGAGCAGGGCAAGGTGGCCGGCGAGCCCACGCTCGTCGAAGCCGAGGCGAAGATGATCAAGGGAATCGGCAAGGGCCTGCTCAAGGTCATGTCGAAGATGGGCATCTCGACGATCCAGTCCTACTGCGGCGCGCAGATATTCGAGGCCGTCGGGCTCGAGCCGCAGCTGATCGAGCGCCACTTCACCGGCACGACCTCGCAGATCGAGGGCGTCGGGATGGACGTGCTCGCCCGTGAGGCGCTCACCCGCCACGCGCGTGGCTATCCGAGCGCGACGGAACGGCTGCTGCCCGTCGGAGGCATCTACACCTGGCGCCGCGACGGCGAGCGCCACATGTGGAATCCCGAGACGATCGCCTCGCTGCAGCACGCTGTGCGGGGCGCCGGCAACGGTGGCGGCGCGGGTGGCGGTGACGGCGCGGGCAATGGCGCCGGCGCCGGCAACGGCGAGTCCTACGAGCGCTTCGCGCGCCTCGTCAACGAGGAGAACGCCAGGCACGGCCTGCTCAGAGGCCTGCTCGACTTCCGCGAGGCGGCGGATCCGATCCCGCTCGAGCAGGTCGAGCCTGCCACGGAGATCGTCAAGCGCTTCAACACCGGGGCCATGAGCTTCGGCTCGATATCGAAGGAGGCGCACGAGACGCTTGCGATCGCGATGAACCGGCTCGGCGGACGCTCGAACACGGGCGAGGGCGGCGAGGATCCCGAGCGCTTCACGCCCGATCCGAACGGCGACTCGCGGCGCTCGGCGATCAAGCAGGTGGCCTCGGCGCGCTTCGGCGTGACGACCGAGTACCTGGTCAACGCCGACGAGCTGCAGATCAAGATGACGCAGGGCTCGAAGCCCGGCGAGGGCGGCCAGCTGCCCGGCCACAAGGTCGACGAGAACATCGCGCGGCTGCGCTTCTCGACTCCCGGCGTCGCGCTGATCTCGCCGCCGCCGCACCACGACATCTACTCGATCGAGGATCTCAAGCAGCTGATCTACGACCTCCGCTGCGCCAACCCGGCTGCGCGCATCTCGGTCAAGCTCTCCGCCGAGGTCGGGGTTGGGACCGTCGCGGCCGGGGTGGCGAAGGCGAACTCCGACCACGTCACGATCGCCGGACACGACGGCGGCACCGGAGCCTCGCCGCTCTCCTCGATCCAGGGGGCCGGAATCCCGTGGGAGATCGGCCTCGCCGAGACCCAGCAGACGCTCGTGCGCAACGAGCTGCGCTCGCGCGTTGTGGTGCAGGTCGACGGGCAGATGCGCACGGGCCGCGATGTCGTGATCGGGGCTCTGCTCGGCGCCGAGGAGATGGGTTTCTCGACAGCGCCGCTGATCGCGGTCGGCTGCATCATGATGCGCGTCTGCCACCTGAACACCTGCCCGGTCGGCATCGCCACGCAGGATCCGGAGCTGCGCAGGCGCTTCACCGGAACGCCCGAGCACGTGATCGAGTACCTAGTGCAGGTAGCCGAGGAGGCCAGGGGGATCATGGCGCGACTGGGGATCGCGCGCTTCGACGATCTCGTGGGACGCAGCGACCTGCTGCGCGCCGGCGAGGCGATCGACCATTGGAAGGCGCGCGGCGTGGACCTCTCGCGGCTGCTCGCGGTCCCGGAGATCGGCCTCGACACGCCGCTGCGCCAGACGCGCAAGCAGGATCCCGTGCTGGCGGACGCGCTCGACCACGAGCTGATCGAGGCCGCCCGCCCGGCGATCGCGGACGGCACGCCCGTCAGGCTCGAGCGCTCGATCCGCAATGTCAACCGCACGGTCGGCGGCATGCTCTCCTCGGAGATCGCGCGCACGCGCGGCTCCGCGGGGCTGCCGGAGGGGACGATCGAGCTCACCTTCAACGGCTCGGCCGGCCAGAGCTTCGGCGCGTGGCTCGTGGCGGGAGTCACCGCGACGCTCCACGGCGACGCCAACGACTACGTAGGGAAGGGGCTCTCGGGTGGTGTGCTCGCGCTGCGCCCGCCTGCCGAGGCATCCTACGCGGCCGCGAAGAACGTGATCGCCGGCAACACCGTCCTCTACGGCGCGACGAGCGGCCG
>JBBSNQ010000094.1:0-5752 GCA_038232575.1 Solirubrobacterales bacterium
GACAGGACCCGTCCGCAGCCCCGCCCGGCCTCACCCCTCCCAGCGGAAGCCGACCTCCGTGGGGCTCGGCGTGACCGGGCTCGACGGCAGGCCGACCGCGGGCTCGGGGTCGTTGTAGCCGCCCGGAGCGACGTCGTTCGGGGCGTCGGAGTGGAACAGCGAGGCCAGGTACTGGACCTGCCCGCGGCCCGCGCCGAGCTCGAACTGGCCCCCGCCGTAGGCGCCGATGCCGTGCTCGGCGCAGAAGTCGTAGGCGGCGCAGAGGTCGCGGAGGGTCCCGAAGCGCGACGGCTTCAGGTTGACCATCCTCGGCGGGAACGGAAGGCCCTCGATGTCGGCCACCGAGTGGATCGGCACGTCCCAGGTGATGCGCTCGCGGTGCGCGCCGAGCGCACGCTCGGTCTCGGCGTTTAAGTCGGGATCCTCCAGCCACGCATCCGGGAAGGCGGCCGCGACGCGCGCGTAGAGCTCTGGATCTCCCACCTGGTCGACGCTCGTGCCCCTGTAGGCGCCCTTGAAGTCGATCGAGGCCACGGCGCCCGTGGCGGCCAGCTCGGCGATCAGAGACTCGTCCCAGTCGGGGGTCGCGTCGAGCTTGAAGCGCAAGTCGGGATACGCGTCGAGCCGCTTGGCCAGCGGCTCGAGCGACGGCGGCTCGCCGAGCCTGAGCGAAACGACGAAGCCGAGTGGCTGCGGCTCGCGTCCGAGCGCCTCGGCCAGTGAGAGCCCGGCCTGACGTAGCGCCAGGTCGAGCGCCGCGCTCTCGAACGCCCAGCGGCGGTAAGGCCTCGAAGCGGCGATCTCGGGTGCCACCGGCCACAGCTCGAGCTCGCCCAGCAGCTGCGAGAAGGACTCGAGCGTGTGCGCACCGGCGAGCTCGTGCAGCTCGCCGTCGCCCTGGAAGGCGATCTGATCGAGGGCGGTATAGGTGACGTCCTCGCCGACACCCTCGTGGCCGCCCCCCTTCAGGCGCACGGCCGTGCTGAAGCGCGTGAACGCGCTCGACACGTCGCGCTCGAGTCCCTCGAGCGCGTACGATTCGACCTCGAGCGGCAGCTCGGCAACGCTGTCGTAGGTGCTCATCCCTCCGCAGGCAGCCTTATCCGGGGTTGGGCCGCGAGCTCTGGTCCTCTACGACGCGCGGCGGCTCGGTGCGCGTGTCGACGAGCAGGCAGTAGACGCTGCGTCGCTCCGCCTCGGGAATGCAGGTGCGAAACACGCCTGGCCGGACACGCACGGTGCTCGCGGCATCTAGGTTGCGCCTTACGTCCTCGTTCGCGTGCGCGAGCACGTGCTCGCGCACGAGCCGCGCGCTGCGCTCGCTCTCGTCCGTCGGCGAGACGATGACCGGTCTGACCGCCAGACCGGCGACGAGCAGGCCCGCCGTTCCGGCTGCGAGCACCAGGATCGCGGCGCGATTGCGGGCGGCTTGGCGCTCCGAGGCCAGCACGCTGCCGGGCAGCTGCTCGCGCGCACGCCGGCGCTCGAGCGCGCGCGATAGCCACGGAGCCGCGAGGCCGACGAGCACGAGGTTGCCGAAGCCCGCGATGACGAGCGCCGGTAGCCAGTCGACTCCGGGGCCGATCGGCGAGAGCAGGTGCAGGATCGCCGCGTCGGCGAGCGTTAGCAGGGCGAACGCAAGCAAGCGCCATGCGCTCGAGCTCGTCACGGGCTACCGCCTCCAGGGGAGGGTCTCGTGCGAGCGCACCTGCGCAGGGTACCCACGGCGCGCGCTCCCGCAGCGAGTTGAGCCACTACCACGAGTCAGCGGGCATCCCGCTGGCGATAGGATCGAGGCGAGCATGAGCTCCTTCCCGCACACCGCATCGCCACGCCGGGAGCTGTGGGTCACCCACCTCGGTGAGGTGCCCTACCGCGACGGCGTCGCGCTCCAGGAGCGCATCCGAGCGGCGTGCCAGAGCGGCGCCGTTCCGGACGTCCTGCTGCTGCTCGAGCATCCGCCCGTCTACACGAAGGGGCGGCGCTGCGCGCCGGCCGACCTCCCGATGGGCGAGGACTGGTACGCGATGCAGGGCATCGAGGTGATCGACGCCGATCGCGGCGGACGCGCGACCTACCACGGCCCGGGTCAGCTGGTCGGCTATCCGATCATGGGCGTCGGCGACGTGCTCGACTACGTGCGCACGCTCGAGCGCGCGTTGATCGCGGCGCTGGCGGACGAGCAGATCGACGCACAGGTGCGCGACGGCTTGACCGGTGTGTGGGTCGACGAGCGCAAGATCGGTTCGATCGGCGTGCACGTCTCGCGCGCGGTCACGACGCACGGGTTCGCGGTCAACGTCCAGAACGACCTGCAGCCCTTCAACTGGATCGTCCCCTGCGGCATCGAGGGAGCGTGCATGACGTCGGTCTGCCGCGAGACGGGCGCCTCCTCGGCGCTCCGCTGCTTCCGCAAGCGCGTCGCGTGGTGCGTCGCGCAGGCCTACGGCCGCCGGCAGCGGCTGGTGTCGCCGGGGCGGCTGGCGGCGGCCTGCGAGGCGGCCGAGGAGCAGAGCGAGGCTCGCCCGGAGCGCGAGTTGGTGCCCGCATGAGACGGAAGGCTGCCCTATGAGCGCGACTCGCTCGCGCGCCAACCCCGGCGGTGCGCGCGTGCTCGACATGGGGGAGGTGCGCCCGTTCCGCGAGCGCAAGCCCCCGTGGCTCAAGGTGCCGGCGCCCGGAGGCGCGCGCTTCCGCGGCCTCAAGCACATGGTCGAGCAGGAGGAGCTGCACACGGTCTGCGAGGAGGCGGCTTGCCCGAACATCGGCGAGTGCTGGGACCGCGGCACGGCGACCTTCATGATCCTCGGCGACACCTGCACGCGCCGCTGCGGCTTCTGCAACGTGAGGACGGGCAAGCCCACGTTCAACGACCCGCTCGAGCCCCTGCGGGTGGCACAGTCGGTCAAGCGCATGGGCCTGCGCCACGCGGTCGTGACGAGCGTCGACCGCGACGACCTGCCCGACCTCGGATCGACTGCCTTCGTGGGCGTCATCCGCTCGATCCGGCGGGCGGCGCCGGGCTGCAAGGTCGAGGTCCTCACGCCCGACTTCCGCGGTCAGGAGATGCCACTGGCGAGGGTGATCGCCGCTCGCCCAGACGTCTTCAACCACAACGTCGAGACCGTGCCGCGTCTCTACCCGCTTGCACGCCGCGGCTCGAAGTTCCTGCGCTCCTGCCGCGTGCTTGCGAACGCGAAGCAGATGGGCGGCGAGGAGGTGGTCACGAAGTCCGGGCTTATGACCGGCCTCGGCGAGACCCACGAGGAGCTGCTCGAGACGTTCGCGACCCTGCGCGAGCACGACGTCCAGGTGCTGACCGTCGGGCAGTACCTGCGCCCCACGCGCGACCATCTGCCGGTGGTCCGCTATTGGCACCCGGACGAGTTCGCGGAGCTCGAGCGCGAGGCGTACGGGATGGGCTTCGACTCGGTCGCCGCCGGTCCGCTCGTGCGCTCGAGCTACCACGCCGAGCAGACGCTCGAGCGTGCCGTGGCCCGCTGATCCGCCGCCGATCGGCGTAGCGGCGCGTGTTCCCCCTCCGGGACAACATCCCGACGCGGCGCTTCCCGATCGTCACCGTCGCCCTGATCGCTGCGAACGTGCTCGTGTTCTTCGTCCTTCAGGGCGCCACCATCACCTTCGGGGGGGCGCAGTTCGACGAGCAAGCGAACGAGCGGGTCGTCGAGTACGGCGCTATCCCCTACGAGATAACGCACCCCGGCACGGGCTGCGAGGAGGTGCGCGAGCGAGTCGCCTGCGAGGGGCAGGCAGGAGTGACGGGCACGCCCGATCCCCAGCCCCCCGCCCTGCTGACGCTCTTCAGCTCGATGTTCATGCACGGCGGGCTGCTGCACATTCTCTTCAACATGCTGTTCCTGTGGATCTTCGGCAACAACATCGAGGACTCGATGAGCAGGGCGAGGTTCCTGGCCTTCTACCTGCTCGGCGGGCTCGTCGCGCTCGCCGCCCAGATCGCGATCACCCCCGACTCGACGGCGCCGACGATCGGCGCGAGCGGTGCGGTGGCAGGCGTGCTCGGCGGCTACGCGCTGCTCTACCCGCGCGCGCGGATCGTGACCGTCGTGCTGATAATCTTCTTCTTCACGATCGTCGAGCTGCCCGCGGTGCTGGTGCTCGGCCTCTGGTTCCTGCTGCAGCTCTACAGCGGCTCGGCGGAGTTCGGCGGCGCTGCGGGGGGCGGCGGGGTCGCCTACTTCGCGCACATCGGCGGCTTTATATTCGGGCTCGCGCTGATCAAGCTGTTCGCCAACCACCCGCACCGCGACTACCAGGCCTCGAACCGGCTGGCGGTCTACTGATGGGCCGCAGCCTGACCCTGGCCGCGGTGCTCGCCTTCGTCGTCCTGCTCGCGTTTCTCACGGTGCGCGTGTTCCTCGAGACGGGTCTGGACGTGCTCGTCGTGGTCTCGCTCGTGATCCTGGCGCTCGTCGGCTTCGGCGTCCTCGGAGCCCTGTTCTCGGATGAGTAGCCCCTTCTTGGAGAGCCCCCTCAAGAGGGGTAGGCGCCGCCGCCGCGGGCGCCGGGCCGCCGCGATCGTGGCGCTGACCACGGCTGTCGTAGCCGTGGCGGCGGTGGCGCTGCTGACCCTGGCGCCGAACGTGCTGCTCTCCGCCGAGGACTGGCTCTTCGCCGACCGCGGCTCCGGCAGCCTCCGCGTCGAGCAGACACGGCGCAACGCCGGCGTGCTCCCGAGTGACGACGCTACGTTGCCGCGCCTTGGCAGCGTCGAGTCCCGGGCGACCGGCCCCGCGCCCCATGGCGGATCGCTCGCCGTCTCGCTCGGTGTGGCGGACGCATTCAACGCTCGCTTCAAGAAGCCGCCGCGGGCGGGCCTCGTCTTCGAGCTCGACTCGGGACGGGTGCTCTGGCGCAGGCGCTCGATCGTGCGCGCGCCGATCGCGAGCCTGACGAAGATCATGACCGCGCTGCTCGTCGTCGACCAAACGAAGCCCCGCGAGCGCGCCAAGATATCCCCCGCGGCGGTCGACTACGAGGGTCGGGGTGTCGGCCTGCCCAAGGGCAAGCGCCTACCGGTCGAGAGCCTGCTCAACGGGCTGCTGATCACCTCGGGCAACGACGCCGCCAAGGCGCTCGCGATCCACGTGAGCGGCTCCGAGCGGAGCTTCGTCCGCGCCATGAACGAGCGGGCGCGCCAGCTCGGGCTCACATGCACCCACTTCGTCTCGCCGCACGGCCTCGAGCCCGGCAACCGCTCGTGTGCCGCCGACCTCGCTGCGCTCTCCCGGATCGCGATGGACGAGTGGCGTATCGCTCGGGTCGTGCGCAAGTCCTCGGCCGGCGTGCGTGCGCCGGTGAAGGGCGGCAAGCTCTACGTGAACACGACTAATCCGCTGCTCACGGGCGCCAAGCCCTACAGGGGCACGATCGGCCTGAAGACCGGCACCAACCGTGCTGCGGGGAACAGCTACGTGGGGATCGTCGAGCGCGGCGGGAAGCGGCTCGGCGTGGTGCTGCTCGACTCGCCGAACGTCAGGCGCCAGGCGCGCTCGCTGCTCAACCGGGCGTTCCGGCAGAGCCGCCCGCCGCGACGGAAGCAGCGGCGCGCGGCAGGGTGAAGCGCACGCGCGTGCCCACGTTCGACTCGTCGAGCCAGATCTCGCCCTCGTGCGCCTCCACGATCGCACGGCAGATCGTGAGCCCGAGACCAGCGCCCGCGCGCGTGCGCGGCGACTCCCGCCCACCGCGGTAGAACGCCTCGAACACCTGC
>JBBSNQ010000095.1:0-5697 GCA_038232575.1 Solirubrobacterales bacterium
AGATCCCGCTCTACGACGATCTGCAGCGCGCTCTCGTCACGGCGACCGAGGGGCTCGAGGCCGAGCGGATCCTCGATCTCGGCACGGGCAACGGTGAGACCGCTCGCCGCGTGCTCGGCGCGCATCCCGGTGCATCGCTCGTCGGCGTCGACGAGAGCGAGCAGATGCTTGCGGCGGCCGGCGCCGCCCTCGACCCCGCGCGCGTTGAGCTCGAGATCGGCCGGCTCGAGGACGATCTCCCGTCCGGCCCCTTCGACCTCGCGGTCTCCGCGCTCGCGGTTCACCACCTCGACGGAGCGGGCAAGGCCGAGCTCTTCCGGAGGCTGTACGCCGTCCTGCGCTCGGGTGGGCGCTTCGTGCTGGCCGATGTCGTAGTGCCCGAGGATCCGGCCGAGGCATGGACGCCGAAGGATCCGACCTACGACCGCCCCAGCACGGTCGCTGATCAGCTCGGCTGGCTCCAGCAGGCGGGCTTCGCCCCATCGGTCGCCTGGCAGCGCGGCGACCTCGCGGTGCTCGTGGCCGAGCGCGGCGCGGAACGCTATGTGACGCTGACGGCGGGCGAGGGCGGAACGCTATCCGGCGTCGACATAACGCACAACGCCGCCGTGCGCGACCTGATGGACGGCGCGTGATCCTCCCGGCGCTTGGCATCCGCGTGCCGCCGCCATGACCGTGTCCGGTACTGCGCAAGCCGAACTCCACCCCCGCGAGACGACGACCTGCGCCATCGCCGGCTGCGGACCGGCGGGCGCGCTGCTCGGGCTCATGCTCGCGCGCGCCGGGATCGAGGTACTGGTGCTCGAGAAACACGCGGACTTCTTCCGCGACTTCCGCGGTGACACGATCCACCCCTCGACGCTCGAGATCCTTGAGGAGCTCGGCCTGTTCGAGGCCTTCTCGCAGCTACCGCAGCAGAGACTCTCGACGCTCGAGGCGGTGACAGACTCGGGCGCCGTCACGGTCGCGGACTTCCGCGATCTGAAGGTCCGCCATCCCTACATCGCCTTCGTGCCGCAATGGGACTTCCTCGACTTCCTGACGGAGGAGGCACGTAGGTGTCCGAGCTTCACCCTGCGCATGGACGCCGAGGCGGTAGACCTCCTCCGTAGCGGGGAGCGCGTCACGGGCCTGCGCTACCGCGCCCGCGATGGGCTGCGCGAGGTCGGCGCCGCCCTGACCGTCGCCGCCGACGGGCGCGACTCCGCGCTCCGACGTGCCGCGGGGCTCGCGCCCGTGCGCCACGGGGCCCCGATGGACATCCTGTGGTTTCGCGTCTCGCGCCGCGACTCCGATCGCGAGGGGACATTCGGCCGCTTCACGGCCGGTCGCTTCATGGCGATGATCGATCGCGGTGACTACTGGCAGGCGGCGTTCGCGATTCCGAAGGGCTCCCTCGGTGAGCTGCAGGCCCGCGGGATCGAGACGCTGCGCGAGTCGGTGGCGGCGCTCATTCCGTTCCTCGCCGAGCGCGTGGGCGAGCTCGAGAGCTGGGACGACGTCAGCATGCTCGAGGTGCAGGTGAACCGGCTGCGCCGCTGGCACCTGCCCGGCCTGCTCTGCATAGGCGATGCCGCGCACGCGATGTCGCCGATCGGCGGAGTGGGCATCAACCTCGCGATCCAGGACGCGGTGGCCGCCGCCAATCTCCTCACGGAGCCACTGCTCAAGGGAGCTCTCTCCACCCGAGATCTGGCTGGCGTGCGGCGCCGGCGCTGGCCCGCAACCGCTGTGATTCAGGGACTCCAGCGCGTGATACAGCGCCGCGTCGTACGACCGGTGCTGAGCGGCACGGCGCTGCGTCCTCCGCGCGCGCTCGGCTACCTCGCCCGCATCGGATTCTTGCGCCGCCTCCCCGCCCGCCTGGTCGGGCTCGGCGTGCGTCCCGAGCACGTGCGGATGCGGTTGCCCGCCCGGCCAGCGCGACGATAGGATCCTGTGTCGTGATCAGCAAGCTCGACTTCGTCGGCGTTCCTACGCAGGATCCCGAGCGCGCACGCAGCTTCTACGTCGACACGCTCGGGCTGCGCCCCGACGAGCATGGGCGCTTCGAGGCGTGGGCCGGAGACACCTGCTTCGGGATCTGGGCGCCCGAGCAGTTCGGGATGGAGTTCGCCCCGCAGAAGAACGGCCACCTCGCGCTGCACGTCGAGGACGTCGCGGCTGCACGCGCCGAGCTCGAGGCGAAAGGCGTCACGTTCGCCGGCGAGACCTTCGACACCGGGGTTTGCCACATGGCGCTCTTCACCGACCCCGACGGCAACGACCTCATGCTGCACAACCGCTACGCGGCTTACGACTGAGTAATCCGCTGAAGCTCGGCCTGAACACCGGCTACTGGGCGGGCGGTCCCCCGGAGGGAGCGCTCGAGATCGTGCAGGAGGCCGAACGGCTCGGCTTCGACTCGATGTGGACAGCCGAGGCCTATGGGTCGGACGCGCTCACCCCGCTCGCGTGGTGGGGCGCGCGCACGGAGAGCCTGCGGCTGGGCACCGCGATCATGCAGATGTCGGCCCGCCAGCCAGCGGCGGCCGCGATGGCGGCGATGACGCTCGACCATCTCTCGGGCGGGCGCTTCGTGCTCGGGCTCGGCGTCTCCGGCCCCCAGGTCGTCGAGGGCTGGTACGGCCAGCCGTTCCCCAAGCCGCTCGCGCGCACGCGCGAGTACATCGCGATCATCCGCCAGATCCTGGCGCGCGAGGAACCGGTCACCTTCGCCGGCGAGCATTACAAGCTCCCCGCCGAGGAGGGCACGGGCCAGGGCAAGGCGCTCAAGAGCTCGGTGCGTCCGCTGCGTGAGGAGCTGCCGATCTTCCTCGCGGCCGAGGGTCCGAAGAACGTGGCGCTCGCCGCCGAAGTGTGCGACGGCTGGCTCGCGCTCTTCTACTCACCCACCGAGGAGACCTTCTACCGCGAGGCGCTCGACGAGGGATTCGCTCGCGAGGGCGCCCGCCGGAGCGCGGAGGACTTCGAGGTCGTCGCCTCGGTGCCCGTGATCGTCGACGACGACGTCGAGCGCGCGGTCGATTCGGTGCGCCCGATGTACGCCCTCTACTTCGGCGGCATGGGCTCGCGCAAGCAGAACTTCCACGCCGATGTGCCGCGGCGCATGGGCTACGAGGCGGAGGTCGACCGCATCCAAGACCTCTACCTCGACGGCAAGAAGGACGAGGCCGCCGCGGCCATCCCGCGCGAGCTGATCGAGCAGCTTGCTCTGGTCGGACCGCAGGAGAAGATCCGCCACGACCTAGAGGCCTGGAAGGACTCGCGCGTCACGACGATTCTGGTCGACGCAGGCCTCTCGGGCGGCGCAGACACGCTGCGCACCCTGGCCGGCCTCGTCTACGCCTAGCGCGGCGATACCGCCGGCATGGCCGCGAGCCTCGCCCGCCCCGCCAGCGCCGCACGCACCGGCCAACGGCTACCAGATGACCTCCACGTCGTAGGCTCCGAACGCAGCGTCTGAGCCGACGAGCGGAAAGCCCTCGGCTCGCGCCTGGGCGACCAGCATGCGATCGAACGGATCTGCGTGGTGCATCGGGAGCCGCGCGGCTTCGAGCGCGTGTCGCTCGGTGATGGGTAGCAACTGAAGATTCGAGGCGAAGAGCTCGTCGAAGTAGGTGTCGGGCAGATGAAGCCGGCCGCGACGCTGCTTGATCGCCATCTCCCAGATCGACGCCGCGCTCACCACGACGCGCGTCCGGCGATCCTCGAGCAGACGCTGCCCACGCGTGCTCAAGGCGCCCTCATCTGCAGTCCAGAGCAGCAGCGCCTGCGTATCGAGCAGGACCGGTCGCCGCTACTCGGTGAGGCCGAAGGCGCGCGCCTCCTCTTCGGTGAGCGCGTCGAAGTCATCGGCGACATGGACCTCGCCTGCGAAGCGGCCCTTGAGCTCGGTGAAGGTCCGACCGCGTCTGAGAGGGGAGAGCACGGCCACCGGGACGTTGCCGCGCCGGATCTCCCCTGCCTCCACCTCGCGCAGAAGGCCCAAGAGATGGGTATTGGCCTCCTGAACCGTGACGCTGCGCACGCCTCGAATGTATCGCCCTGCCTGGCTTGGTCAACCTGACCAGTTTGCTCCGGTCGGTCGCGCACACCCGAGCCGCCGTCCGACTGTCGGGCAGGATGCTCTCGTCGACTGCGTCGGCGGGGGTGAATCACTCCGTCGACGCTGATGACCTGGTTCGTCACGTAGCCGTTGCAGAGGATGGCGACCAAGCGCGGTGTGCGACGCTTGACCGGTGGAGGCTCGACGTGCCTACGACCCGCGTGCCCGAGAGGCCGCCGCTCGCGACCTCGCGCGCCATGGCGGGCAGGACGCGCGAATCGAGATCGTCGACTACGACCCCGCGTGGCCTGCTCGCTTCGAAGCGGAGCGCGATCGGCTCCTGCCGCTCCTACCTGGCACGGAAATACACCACATCGGCTCGACCGCCGTGCCCGAGCTGCCCGCCAAGCCGATCATCGACCTGATGGCGCTCGTCGAAGATCTCGACACGCCAATCGCCGCCCTCACCGAGCAGGGGGGCTACCAGTTCCCGGATGAGTTCAACTCCACACTCGATCACCGGCGCTGGCTCTGCCGCCCCTCGGCCGCCCACCGCACCCACCATCTGCACCTCGTCGACGAGCGCGCCGAGCTCGATCGCCATCTGCGCTTCCGCGACCAACTGCGCGGCGGCCCCACGCTCCGAGAGGACTATGCCCGGCTCAAGCGCGAGCTGAGCACGCGCTTCAGCGACGATCGCGGGGCCTACTCGGAGGCCAAGTCCGCGTTCATCCGGCGAGCTTTGACGGCAGAGCGCACACGGCAGCCGCCGAGCTGAGCTCAGCGCTCGGTGGAGAAGAGTCTGACTTCGACTTCAGGCAGGTCGTCGAAGCCGCCCCTGTCGGTGGTCACGACGGTCCGGGCATGGGTGCGAGCGGTCGCCGCGATGAGGAGATCATGCGCGCCTCGAGCGCGTCCCTGCCGGCGGGTGTGGGCGAGCAGTGCCGCGTGGGCCTTCGCGACCTCGAGGTCGTAGGGCTCAACCGGAACGCTCACGAGCGCGAGTGTCTGCGCACCCGAGCCGCACCCGAGGTCGATCGCGATCGAGTCCGCCGCGTGCCCGAACGGCCGGACGCCCAGCTCATCCCGGAGCGCGCGCTGGCCGCGAGCTGCCTGCTCGATGTCGTCGCCGAGCATCCACGTGTAGTGCTCGGCGAGCAGTTGGTCGTAGTGCTGCTCAACGCTCGTCATAGGTGATGTTCTAACCGGTCGAGGGTGGCACGAACAATGCATATTGCTAGCATGATGCGACATGAAGACACTCTATCTCCGCAACGTGCCTGACGAGGTCGGCGAGCGCCTGGCGTCGCTGGCGGCTCGCGACGGGCTGTCGGTGTCCTCGTTCGCGCTGCGCGAGCTGACCGAGGTCGCGCGCCGCGCGGACAACCCTGCGTTGCTCGCCGAGCTGCCCGACCTGGGAGTGTCGAGTGTCGAGCTCATCGCCGACCTGGAGGCGGGGCGCGCTGCTCGTTGATCGTCTGTGATGCCTCCACGGCGCTGCTCGCCCTGCTGAACGACGGCGACGCGCGGCGCGCCGTTGCAACTGGGTCCGTCGCCGTCCCACACCTCGTCGACTCGGAGCTGGCGCACGCCCTTCGCGCCCAGGTGCTGCGCGGACACGTCGACGTCGGGGTCGCTCAGCAAGCGCT
>JBBSNQ010000096.1:0-5678 GCA_038232575.1 Solirubrobacterales bacterium
ACCGGGCGCTCGGCTAGACCACCGGGCGCTCGGCTAGAGCATCGGGCGCCCGGCTAGACACTCCGCACTGCCCAGACCACTACAGAAAGCGAGACGCACCCATGAACGACTCAAACGACGAGAGCCGGATAACGACGGAGCGGCGCGGCCACGTGCTGCTGATCGGGCTCGATCGTGCCGAGAAGCGCAATGCGTTCGACATCGAGATGCTCCAAGAGCTCGGCCGCGCCTACGGGGAGCTCGAGCGCGACGACGAAGCGCGCTGCGGCGTGCTGTTCGCCCACGGCGAGCACTTCACCGGGGGCCTCGATCTCGCCAAGGTGGCACCGCAGCTCAGCGAGGGAATCTTCAAGTACCCCGAGGACGCCCTGGACCCGCTCGGCATCCACGGCGCGAGGCGCACGAAGCCGGTCGTCGCCGCCGCCCAGGGCTGGTGCCTGACGGTCGGGATCGAGCTGCTGCTGGCCTCGGACGTGCGCATCGCCGCCTCGGACACGCGCTTCGCGCAGATCGAGATCCAGCGCGGCATCTACCCGTTCGGCGGCGCGACCATCCGCTTCGCGCAGGAGGCCGGCTGGGGCAACGCGATGCGCTGGCTGCTGACCGGCGACGAGTTCGATGCCGAGGAGGCGCTCCGCCTCGGCCTGGTGCAGGAGGTAGTCGAGCCGGGGGCGCAACTCGACCGGGCGATCGCCCTCGCCGAGCGAATCTCGGAGCAGGCGCCGCTCGGCGTCCGCGCGACGCTCGCCTCGGCTGCCCATGCGCTGCGCGACCCCGACGCGGCCGCGGCCCAGCTGCAGGACAACCTGGTGCCGCTTGCGAGCAGCGAGGACGCCGCCGAGGGCGTGCAGTCCTTCGTCGAGCGCCGCCCCGCCGTCTTCAAGGGGCGCTGAGGCGAGGGTCGGCGGCGGATCGAGGCGGCGAATCGAGGCCGCAACCGAGGCCCCGGCAGGAGCCCACTGCATCGGCCCCGAGGCCGATCGGCCCCAGGCAGTGAGGGTCGGGCACATGCATAACTCGACATTCGACGTCGCCCTAAAGGCGAGTGTCGAGAAATGCATGACTGTCATGCATAACGGGACACTCGACATTTCGAGCCCGTCGAGTGCAGGGTTTTGCATGCACGCCGACGCTTGAAGCCCCGTTCCGACGCTTGAAGCCCCGTTCCGGACGCGTCGGGTCGCGGGAAGGTCGCCGGGCGGCGGAAGCGTCACCGGTCGCAGGAGGGTCGCCGGCGGCGGCTACTCGCGCTCCGCCCTGTTAGATCCCGCCCGCCCGGCTAGATCCCGCCCGGCTAGCTCCCGCCCGCCCGGCTAAATCCCGCCCGTCGTCAGCGCGCGCAGGGCAAGCGTGACGATCAGGAGCGTGCCGACGGTCATGATCCCCATCTCGCGTACGACGACGCGGCGCGCGAGCATGACTTGCTGCTCGTGCTCGAGCGCGTGCACGTCGTCGACCGTGTCGAGCTCGCGCTGCGCGGCGCCCGCCCGCATCGCCTCGCTGACCAGCGCCACGACGAGCGGCGAGATGCCGTAGGCGATGTGCAGGCCGTCGGCCGCCCCACCCCCGTCGGCCAGCAGCGCCATCCCGAGCCCGACCTGTGCGATGACCGTGGCCTGAGCCGCGCGCAGCAGGTACCAGAAGACGCGCGAGGGGCTGCCGCGGCCCCATGCGACCGCGCCCCACAGCGCGGCGAGCACGTTGAGCGCCAGCACGGACACGCCGAGGGCCAGGTGCAGCTGGCTCATCGCAGCGTCTCGGCGAGGTGGAGCTGGGTCATCGCAGCGTCCCGGCCAGGTGGAGCTGGCTCATCGCAGCGTCTCGGCGGGCGCGCGCGGGCCGCCTCACGGGTAAGCGTCCTTTAGCACTATGTGGCACGTTGCCACAAAGTCGGTTATAACCATCCGAGCCGATGCTCTCAAGCTACGTGCCAGCCCTCGTCTTCATCGCACTGGGTCTGGTCACGGGCATCGCCTTCCGGGTGCTCAACCGGCTGTTGGCGCCCAAGAACCCCACGCCGCGCAAACAGGAGCCGTATGAGTGCGGCCTGCCGTCCGAGGTCACGCAGGGCTTTCGCTTCGGGATCTCCTTCTATCTGATCGCGATGCTGTTCATCCTGTTCGACATCGAGATCATCTTCCTCTACCCGGTCGCGGTGCAGCTCGAGGCCTTCGGTCTGTTCGCGCTGATCGAGACGGTCGTCTTCGTCATGCTGCTGCTCGTGGCGTTCGTGTTCGTCTGGCGGAGGGGGGCACTCGAGTGGAAGTGATCCGCTCCAAGGTCGGCGGCGCCGGCGGTCGCTCGGCGAGCGGCGGAACCGGCGGCGCCCCGGCGAGCGGCGGAACCGGGGGCGCCCCGGGCGGCGGCGCCCCCGACGAGTTCCGCTCGCGCCAGCTGCACGCGCGCCAGATGCTCAAGGGCGAGCTCGACGGGCCCGACCTCGACCGCTTCGTCGAGCAGAGCGTGCTCATCACGACGCTCGAGAAAGCCCAGAACTGGGCGCGATCGAACGCGATGTGGCCGCTCACGTTCGGTCTCGCGTGCTGTGCGATCGAGATGATCTCGGTCGTCGGCTCGCCCCGCAACGACGCGGCGCGCTTCGGCGCCGAGGTCTTCCGCGCCTCGCCGCGCCAGGCGGACATGATGATCCTCTCGGGCCGCGTCTCGATCAAGATGGCGCCGCCGATCCGGCGGATCTACGACCAGATGCTCGAGCCCAAGTGGGTGCTCTCGATGGGCGCGTGCGCGTCGAGCGCGGGCATGTTCAACAACTACGCGCTGGTCGCGGGCGCCGACCGCTTCCTTCCGGTCGACATCTACATCCCCGGCTGCCCACCGCGGCCGGAGGCGCTGCTGCACGGGATAATCAAGCTCCAACAGCGCATCAAGGACCAGCCCGACCTCGGCTGGCGCGAGCGCTACCAAGGAGAGGGCACGGAGGAACGTGCTTGACGCCATCGGTCTCGAGCTGATGGCCCAGTCGCTGCGCGACCGCGTCGACGGGCCCGCTGTCGTCTCGACGAGCTACGCACACGGGCAGGCAACGCTCGAGGTCCACCCGGAGGCTGTGCGCCCCGTGCTCAGCCACCTGAAGACCGAGGCCGACGAGCCCTTCGACTGCCTGATGAGCGTCCACGGCTGTGACTACCTGCCCGAGGAGCCGCGCCTCGGCGTGCATTACCAGCTTCTCTCGATGGAGCGCCAGGAGCGCCTCGGAGTCAAGACGCGGCTCGGGATCGACTCGCCCGAGCTCGAGTCGGTGGTCGACCTGTTCCCGACCGCCAACTTCCAGGAGCGCGAGATCTACGACTTCTTCGGCGTCTCGTTCGCGGGCCATCCGGACCTGCGCCGGATCCTCCTGCCCGAGGACTACGAAGGCTATCCGCAGCGGCGCGACTTCCCGATCGGCGGGGAGCCCGTCCTCTTCACGTTCAACGAGGAGGAGATGCCGCGCTGGTACGAGGGCAGGACGCAGTCGCATGAGTAGGACGCGCTCAAGTGACTGACGACCGACCGGACGCGCCGGACCCGCTCGCGGTCCCCTACCGCGAGCGCGAGCAGTCGGTGACGCTCGAGCGCATGGGCGAGCCGATCGAGGGCACCCACTACGCGGCCGAGGCGGACCTCGAGCCGGAGACCGAGCTCTTCACGATCAACATGGGCCCGCACCACCCCGCAACGCACGGGGTGCTGCGGCTGCTGCTGACGCTCGAGGGCGAGGTCGTGCGCGAGCTGACTCCGCTGATGGGCTACGTCCACACGGGCATCGAGAAGTCCTGCGAGGACATGGCCTACTGGAAGGCGATCACGTTCGTCGAGCGGATGGACTACCTCGCCTACTACTTCAACTCGCAGGCCTACTGCATGGCGGTCGAGGCCCTGCTGGACGAGGAGGTGCCGCTGCGCGCGCAGTACCTGCGCGTGATCCACATGGAGCTCAACCGGATCGCGTCGCACCTCTTCTGGCTCGCCACCTCGGGGCTCGACCTCGGGGCGATCTCGATCCTCTGGCACTCGCTGCGCGACCGCGAGCTCGTGCTCGATCTCTTCGAGGCCTCCGGCGGGCAGCGCATGCACACGCGCTACTTCCAGGTTGGCGGCGTGATGGAGGACATCCCGCCCGGGTGGGAGCGCAAGTGCCGCGAGCTGATCGCCTCGATGCCCGCGCGCATCGATCAGTACGAGGCGATGCTCGACCGCAACGAGATCTTCCTGCAGCGGCTGCGCAACGTCGGCGTCGTGCCGCAGGAGACGCTCCTGCGGCTCGGCATCACGGGCCCCCTCCTGCGCGCCTCGGGCCATCCGTGGGACCTGCGCAAGGCGATGCCGTACTCGTCGTATGACCACTTCGACTTCCGCATCCCGGTCGGGACGGTCGGCGACCACTACGACCGCTACCGCGTGCGGATGGCGGAGATGCGCGAGTCGCTGCGGATCGTCGAGCAGGCGCTCGACGGACTGCCGGAGGGGCCCTACATCACGAGCAACCGCAAGGTTGCGCTGCCCCCGCGGCACGAGCTCGCGACGAGCATGGAGGCGCTCATCCACCACTTCAAGCTCGTCACCGAGGGCTTCCGGGTGCCGCCCGGCGAGTTCTACGCGGCGATCGAGTCGCCGCGCGGCGAGCTCGGCTGCTTCGTCGTCGCCGACGGCTCGGCCAAGCCCGCGCGCGTGCACATGCGCGACCCGTCGTTCGTGAACCTGCAGATGCTCAAGCACATGGCCGAGGGCACGCTGATCGCCGACACGATCGCATCGATCGCGATGCTCGACCCGATCCTCGGCGGGATCGACAGATGAGCCCGCGCGATCCGATCGGCCCCGCCCGGCCGCACGCCGCGCTCGGCTGGGACCGCCCCGCCGACCTCGACAAGGACCCGGCCCTCGTACCCCAGCTCGCCGAGACCGAGGTTCCCGAGGAGCTCCAGCGCGAGATCGTCGAGGCGATCGCGCGCTACCCGGACCGCCACTCGGCCGTGCTGCCCGCCCTGCACGCCGCACAGCGCCACGGGGGCTGGCTCACGCCCGAGCTGATGCAGCAGGTGGCGGCGGTAATGCGCGTCACCCCCGCCTACCTCTCCTCGATCGCCTCCTTCTACGACATGCTCCACGAGGAGCCGGTCGGGCGCCACCACGTCTGGGTATGCACGAGCGTCTCCTGCCACCTGCGCGACGCAAAGCGCGTGTTCGACGCGATCAGGGAGACCGCCGAAGCCGAGGGCCTCGAGGACACCGAGATCCGCGAGTTCGAGTGCCTCGGCGCGTGCGACATGGCGCCGATGGCGTCCGTCGACGGCCGCTACGTGGGCCCGCTGGGCGTCGACGATGCGCCCGAGATCGTCGCCGCCGTGCGCGACGGGCGCGAGCCGCTGCCGGGCCGCGGGCTCGAGCAGGGCGGCTTCCACCTGCCGGCGGGAAGCCACGGGGGAAACGGGGCGACCGCGGGCGAGGCAGACGAGTCGCCGACGCAAGAAGAAGGCGGATCCCGGTGAGCGAGGGCAACGGGACAGCTGGGAGCGGGCAGAGTGCGTCCCCGACCGGCGGTCTCACCCCGCTGCTCCTGCGCGACATCGACGAGCCGGGGCTCGCCGGAATCGAGACCTACGAGCGACTCGGCGGCTACGGCTCGCTGCGCAAGGCGCTGCTCGACATGGATCCCGACTCGGTGATCCACGAGA
>JBBSNQ010000097.1:0-5661 GCA_038232575.1 Solirubrobacterales bacterium
CATCTAGATGGGTGCGGGGCTGATGGAGCCCTGCGGCGTACTGCTCTGCGCGAAGCCGCCCGGGGTGACCTCGCACGACGTCGTCGCGCGGGTGCGGCGGGGCCTCGACGGGCGCGTCAAGGTCGGGCATGCGGGCACGCTCGATCCATTTGCGAGCGGCCTGCTGCTAGTACTGGTCGGACGCGCCACGCGGGCTCAGCGCTTCCTGATGGCGTTGCCGAAGACATACCGCGTCGTCGCCCGCCGCGGGTGGATCTCCGAGACGGGCGATCCGGAGGGGCCGCTCGAGCAGACCGGGCGCGTTCCAGCCGAGCTCGAGCTATCGACCGGCGAGCGCCTGCAGCGTCCGCCGGCCTACTCGGCGGTCCGCATCGGCGGCGAGCGCCTCTACAGGCGAGCGCGCCGCGGGGAGCCGATCGAGGGGGCGCAGCGCCCGACCCTCGTGCACCGCTTCGAGCTGCTCTGGCGCGAGCACGAGCGCGCCGGGCTCGAGGTCGAGTGCTCGGCGGGGACCTACGTGCGCCAGCTCGTCGCCGAGCTCGGCGACGCCTACTGCGAGTCGCTTGAACGCACGCGCATCGGCGACTTCCGGCTCGAGGATGCCGACGAGGAGCGCCTGCTGCCGCTGGGCGAGGCGCTCGGCTTCCTGCCCGAGCGCGCGCTCGATCCCGACGAGGCCGTCCAGGCGCGCAACGGCGTGCCGGTGAGCGCAGATGACCCCGGCCTCGAGGGCCCCGTCAGGCTCACCTGCGGCGAGGAGCTCGTGTCGATCGGCGAGCGCCGTGGCGAGCACCTCTCGCCCCTCGTAGTCTTCGCGCAGTGAAGGTCACCAACCTGCGGGACGCGCAACCGAGGGCGAGGAGGGTCGCTATCGGCACCTTCGACGGCGTGCATCTCGGCCACAGGCGTGTGATCGCCGGCAGCGATACCGTGCTGACCTTCGAGCCGCATCCGTTGGCGGCGGTCAATCCGGCTGCGCTGCCCAAGTTGCTCGACTCGTTCGCGATCAAGCGCGACCTGATCGCCGAGCTCGGCGTTGAGGAGCTCGTCGTGATCTCCTTCGACCGCGAGTTCGCGAGCCGCAGTGCCGAGCAGTTCGTGCGCGAGGTGCTCGTCGAGCGCCTCGGCGCTTCGCACGTCGCGGTCGGCGAGAACTTCCGCTTCGGGCACGCCGCGAAGGGCGATTCCGACTTCCTGCGCGAGCGCAGCGAGTTCGAGACGCGCGTCGAGCCGCTCGTCGAGGTGGCGGGCGAGACGGTCTCCTCGAGCCACGTGCGCGGCCTCGTAGCGGCGGGCGAGGTCGACAAGGCGGCCGAGTTCCTCGGGCGCCCGTACGCGCTCGAGGGCGAGGTCGAGCACGGCGACCAGCGCGGGCGCACGCTGGGCGTGCCGACGGCGAACGTCGTCCCCGAGGAGCACCTCGTCTGTCCGGGCCACGGCGTCTACGCAGCGCGCGCGCTCACCGAGGAGGGCGAGCACCCCGCGGCGATCAGCGTCGGCGTGCGACCGACCTTCGACACCGGCAGGGGGCTCGTGGTCGAGGCATTCCTGCTCGACTTCGATGGCGACCTCTACCGGCAGACGCTCAGGATGGACTTCCTCGAGCGGCTGCGCGGCGAGCGGCGCTTCGACTCGGCTGCCGAGCTCGTGCAGCAGATGCAGGCCGACATAGCCCGGGCTTCGGAGATCTGCTCTGGTACGGTTTCGCGCCGATGACCCTGACCGGCGAGGCGAAGCAGGAGATCGTCGGACGCCACGGGCGCGACAAGGCTGACACCGGCTCGACCGAGGTTCAGGTGGCGCTCCTGACCCGGCGCATCAATGACCTCAACGAGCATCTGCGCGGGCACCGCAAGGACCATCACTCGCGGCGGGGACTGCTGATGCTCGTCGGCAAGCGGCGGCGGCTGCTCGACTATCTGCGCCGCAGCGACCTCGACCGCTACCGCGCGCTGATCGGGGAGCTCGGCCTGCGCCGATGATCGAGCCCGGCGCCCAGGCGCCCGACTTCAAGCTTCCCGACCAGGACGGCAACGAGGTCTCGCTCTCAGGCCTGCGCGGCCGGACGGTGGTGCTCGTCTTCTACCCGCTCGACTTCTCGCCGGTCTGCACCGACCAGCTGAACGTCTATCAGGAGGTGCTCGGGGAGCTCGAGCGCTCCGGGGCGGGGCTCTACGGGATCTCGGTCGATTCCGCCTTTGCCCACAAGGCCTTCCAGGAACGGCTCGGGATCACGATCCCGCTGCTCGCCGACTTCAACCCCAAGGGCGAGGTCGCGCGCAGCTATGGCGTCTACATCGACGAGCGCGGCCACAGCGAGCGCGCGCTCGTGATGATCGACCCCGGCGGGGTCGTGGCCTGGTCGCACGTCTCGCCGAGCCCGCTCGAGATTCCGGGCGCCAACCTGATCTTCGACGCGCTCGAGCAGCAGGCTGCCTGACGCGTGGCGCTCCGACCCGCTGCGCTCCGACCGACCGCCCCCCAGTCAGCAGCCCAGCGGGCTCGGCAGCGCCGAACCGCCCGCGATCGACCTCCGCGACCACGTTCGCGGTGAAGGTGCGATCACGGTCGTCGAGTACGGCGACTACGAGTGCCCCTACTGCGCGCAGGCCGACCTGCTGCTCGCGCAGGCGCCGGTGCGGCGTTGCTTTCGTCATTTTCCCGTCACCTCCAAGCACCCGCGCGCGCGTGTGCTCGCCCATGCGGTCGAGGCCGCGGGCCTTCAGGGGGCTTACTGGGAGATGCACGACTCGCTGTTCGCCGACCAGGGCCGGCTCGACGACCCGCACCTGTGGCAGCGGGCCCGGGCGCTCGGCCTAGATCTCGAGCGCTTCGAGGCCGACCGCCGCTCGGACGCCCTCCGGGAGCGCGTCGAGCGCGACTTCCGCAGCGGGATCGCCGCCGGCGTCGTGAGCACCCCGACGGTGTTCGCCGAGGGCGAGCGCCATCAGGGCGTCCCCGGACCCGAGTTGCTCGCGCGGCTTGGCGCTTGAACGGCCGCACAGCCTGCGATATCGTCCATGGCTCACGGCCGCGTCAGCCCGCGACATCCGCGGCGCCCGGCAGAATCACGGGGGGGCAATCGGTCATGGAAGAACCGCAGCTACAAGCCCTGCTCGACTCCGCGCACGAGGCGGTCATCTCGATCGACGACCAGGGGAAGGTCACCTACTGGAACTCGGAGGCCGAGCGGACCTTCGGCTGGTCGAGCGAGGAGATGGTCGGGCGCAGGCTCGACGAGACGATCATCCCCTCGGAGCTGCGCGAGGCGCACCGGCGCGGGCTCGAGCGCTACCTCGCCACGGGCGAGGGCGAGGTCGTAAACACCCGCATCGAGGTCGAGGCCCTGCATCGCTCCGGTCAGCGCCTGCCAGTCGAGCTCGCGATCTCCGCGGTCAAGGTCGACGGGGCTTACTCCTTCCACGGCTTCCTGCACGACATCACCGATCGCAAGCGTCTCGAGCGCTATCTGAGCATCGAGCGCTCCGTGTCGGGCGTACTCGCCGACTCCGACGCGCTCGCGGAGGCGCTTCCCCGGGTGCTGCGAGCGCTCGGCGAGGGCATGGGCTGGGAGCTCGGCGCCTTCTGGTCGCTCGACGTCGGAGACGAGGTGCTGCGTTTCGCCGGGCTTTGGCACGCCGACGGGCTGGCGCCCGGACGCTGGACGGCAGAGAGCTCGGTGCTCACCTTCGAGCGCGGCGAGGGCCTGCCCGGTCGCGTCTGGGAGAGCGATGCGGTGCTATGGATCGACGACGTGCAGAGCGACGGGAACTTTCCTCGCGCGGAGGCGGCGGCGGGACTCGGGCTTGGCTGCGCGATCGGCATGCCGGTCCGCAGCGGCGGCAAGCTGTGTGGCGCGATCGAGTTCTTCGCGCGCGAGATCGCTCCTCCCGACGAGCGGCTGATGGAGATGGCGGAGACGCTCGGCGCGCGGCTCGGGCACTTCATCGAGCGCTGCGAGCTGAGCGCGCAGAAGGACGCGCTCGCCCGCACCGACAAGCTCACCGGGCTGGCCAACCGGCGCGCCTGGGACGACGAGCTCTCGCGCGCGCTGGCAGTGGCCAAGCGGCACGAGGAGCAGCCGCTTTGCATGGCGATGATCGACCTCGACCACTTCAAGGCCTTCAACGACGAGCACGGGCACGCCGCCGGCGACGAGGTCCTGCGCACGGTCGCGCGGGCCTGGGACGAGCACGTGCGTGAGCACGAGGTGCTGGCCCGCTACGGCGGTGATGAGTTCGCCCTGCTGCTGCCGGGCTGCACGCCCGAGCAGGCGCAACGCGTGATCGATCGCCTCGAGCAGGCGACCCAGGCCGGGCAGGGCTTCTCCGCGGGCCTCGTCTGCTGGGACGGCTCGGAGACCGCCGAGGAGCTGTTCCTGCGCGCCGACGGCGCGCTCTACGAGGCCAAGGACGCGGGGAGCGCGAGTCGTGCCCGCCGGACCGAGCCCGATGCAGCTGCGCCCCATACCGCCGAGCCCGATGCAGGTGCGCCCGCCGATCGGTAGGATCGGCGCACTTCCGAAAAGGTTCTATGCGATTGCCGCCCCACCCGGGGGCGCCGAAAGGAAACACATGAGTCAAGCAGCCAGCCGCGTCTCGGTCGAGGTCGGCGGTACCCAGATCACCTTCGAGACGGGCAAGCTCGCCAAGCAGGCGAGCGGCGCGGTGGTGGTCAGCGCGGGCGAGACGATGGTCCTCTCGACGGCCACCGCGGGCAACGTCCGCGACGTCGACTTCCTGCCGCTGACGGTCGACATCGAAGAGCGCATGTACGCGGCCGGCAAGATCCCGGGCTCGTTCTTCAAGCGCGAGGGCCGTGCCGGCGAGAAGGGCACGCTCACCGCGCGCATGATCGACCGGCCGCTGCGCCCGCTGTTCCCCAAGAGCTGGCGCCGCGAGACGCAGCTCGTCTCGATCCCGATGTCGGTCGATCACGTACACCCCTACGACGTGCTCGCGATGAACGGCGCGAGCGCCGCGCTCGCCATCTCCGATATCCCGTTTCCTGAGCCGGTGGGTGCAGTGCGCATCGGGCAGGACGCCGACGGAGGCTTCATCTTGAACCCGGACGAGGAGTCGCTGCTCGAGACGCCGCTTGACCTGATCGTGTCGGGCACCGAGAAGGCGATCCTGATGGTCGAGGCCGGAGCGCGCGAGATCAGCGAAGCCGAGATCCTCGACGCGCTCGACATCGCCCACGGAGCGATCCAGAAGCTCTGCGCCGCACAGCGCGAGCTCGTCGAGAAGGCCGGCAAGCCCAAGATCGAGGTCGAGGAGAAGGGCGTCGACCCGGCACTGCTCGAGCAGGTCGCCAGGGACCACGGCTCGGCGATCGGCTCGGCGACGCAGGTCGAGGACAAGCTCGAGCGCCAGGACGCCGTCGAGCGCGCTCGCGCGCAGGCCGTCGATGCGCTCGGCGGCGACGGCAGCGCGCCCGAGCACGCTGAGCCGCGCGCGGCGGCCGGCAAGGCTTTCGACAAGGTCGAGAAGGACACGATCCGCAAGCGAATCGCCGTCGAGAAGAAGCGCCCCGACGGACGTGCGGCGGATGAGATCCGCCCGATCTGGATCGAGACGAGCGTCTCCCCGCGCGCGCACGGGTCGACGATCTTCACGCGCGGCGAGTCGCAGGCCCTCTCGGTGCTCGCGCTCGGGACGA
>JBBSNQ010000098.1:0-5634 GCA_038232575.1 Solirubrobacterales bacterium
CACGACCTGCGAGGAGGTCCGGGACTCGACGTCCGACTTGAACGCCGCGGCGTCGGTCTCGATCGGCGGGAAGGTGTCGTAGTGGCAGGGAATCACGGTCTTCGCGGCGACCAGCTCGGCCGCGGTGGCCGCGTCGAAGCGGTCCATCGTGTAGTGGCCGCCGATGCACATGAGCGCCACGTCGACTGCGTCGCGGCGCGGAACGAGCTGGAGGTCGGAGAAGAGAGCCGTATCGCCGAGGTGGTAGACGGTGACGCCGCCCAGGCTCACGACCAGCCCGGCGGGGGTGCTCGCTGTCCCCTTGGGCGTCGTGGAGGTGTGCCAGGCGGGCACGAGCCGCACCCAGCTGTCCCCCCCGAGCTCGACCGTGCCGCCGAGGTTGGGGTCGACCACGTTGTCGATGCCCTCACGCTGGAGCTCCCAGGCGATCTCGACGATGGCAACGCACTGCGCGCCCGTGCGCTTGGCGATGTCGAGCGTGTCGCCCCAGTGGTCGAAGTGGCCGTGCGTCAGCAGGATGTGCGTCGGCTCCAGCTCGCCCGCCTCGGCCGCGGCCTTGGGGTTACCGCTCAGGAACGGGTCGATCAGGATGCGCGTGTCGCCCTCGACGAGCTCGAAGCAGGAGTGTCCGAGAAAGCGGATGTCCATGGTCAGTCTCCCTTTGCTTGGTTGTTGTCCGGAAGCCCCTGCCCACCCGGGAGCTCGAGCTCGCGCGCCAGCTCCCACCCGACGGCGACGCCGACGAGCATGCTCATGCGCGTTTCCTCCGCGAGCAGCGTCTCGACGGCCGCGAATCGCTCCTCCTCTGCTGCGGCGCCGGCCGCCTCGCGCACCTTGGAGCGATGGGCCTCGAACCAGCCGCCGTCGTGCAACGCGCCGGCCAGCACCGACTGCAGCTGCGGGGCCAGCTCGATGACCCGCTGCTCCGCGCTGCGAAAGCGCTCCGGCCGGTTGAGGGCCTCGATCGCAGCGTCGATCTGCGCGTCCGTGAACGGGCGCTCGGCCACCCGCCCGATGATAGGCATGCTCGCGCTCGCGCCCGAGAGGAGCGCACCGGCATCCTGGCTCGAGGATGTAATCCGAGCTAGCGACGGAAGGCGCCGAGACCGAGGCCGAGCACCAAGCCGGCAAGCGCTCCGCCGGCCGTCGCGGCAACGGACGCGTTCGTATCGGTCAGCGGCAATAGGAGCAGGACGACGGCGAACACGCCGGCGCCGAGCAGATCGCTGCCGCGATCCTCGCCACGGCCAGTCGCTAGACGGTCCTCTACGAGCCACGCGCACAGCATCCCGAGCGCCGCGCCGTTGGCACCGACGGCCGGGTAGAGGCCGGTCGCCACGGCCGCCACCCCCCCGGCCGCGCCGCAGAGCAGGAAGATCGCCACGAGCGTCGCGGGCCCGAAGCGGCGCTCGAGCTGCAGTCCGAAGAGCCCCACCGCCAGCAGCGCGATGAACGCGTACCCCAGGCTCGTCGTCTGCAGCGCGCTCGCGTTGCCGTAGACGAACGGGGTGGTGAAGAGGCGCCACCACTCCTCGCCCGGCTGGCCCAAGAGACCGCCCTCCTCGACAACAACGAGCGCACCGGCGCTGAGTGAGACGATCGTGATCATCGAGAGCGCGACCACCGCCATCGTCGCGTAGGGGCGCGTCTCCACAGCGATCCCGGGGATCTCGTCGCGACGCAGCTTGGGCAGCGACGGCGCCCTGAAGCGCCTGCGCGGCGGCGCCGGCCCGCCTCCCTCCTTCTCGATCTTCGGCGCCCGCTTGCGCACCCGTTGCCCGCAGTACGGGCACTCGGTTATGTAAGGGCTCACCTCGGCCGAGCAGTTCTTGCAGACGACGAAGAGGTCCGGCTCGCTCACTCGAGCCAGGATACCTCGCGGGCTCGGCTCGGCTCGCGCTTCGAGCAGTAGCCGGCCGGCCCTCCTGAACGGCCTCCGGAGCGGACCTACGCCGCCGTGCGCGCGACGATCTCGCTGATCACCTCGCGCAGGTCGCCGTTCGCCTCGTAGATCACCGCCTGGCGCGCCGCGCCCGTGCCCTCTCGCAGCAGCTCCTCGATGCCGGCGAGCTCGCGCTCGGCGCCGAGCTGCTCGGCGTGCACGGCGACACGATCGAGAACTCGCTGCGCCAGGTCCCGCGCCTGCACGCGATCGGTCCACGGCAGATCGACCAGCTCCGCGTCGAGTCCATCCCGCGCGGCCGCCCACCGGTTCTCGTCGAGCATCTCGTGCGAATGCTCCACCACTTCGTTGCCGCGCTCGAACTGCTCCGCCAGCTCCTTGACGAGAGCTTGGACGAGCGCGGCCAGCGCGAGCGTGTGCTCGATACGCGTCTGGGAGTCCATCGCCCGCACCTCGACGGTGCCGAGCTTGGGATGAGGGCGCACGTCGTACCAGAGCCACGTGTAGTCCGCCACCACGCCGGAGTCGATCATGAAGCCGATGCGCTCCGTGTAGTCCTCGAAATCCCTGTAGGAGGGTGGGAGGCCGACGCGCGGGAAGGAGCGGAAGATCGGCATGCGCGCGGAGGAGAGGCCCGTCGACTCGGCGCGCCAGAAGGGCGAGTTGGCAGACAGGGCGAGCAGCAGCGGCACGTGGGCGCGCAGCCCGTTGGCCACGTGGATCGCCTTCTCCGGATCGTCGATGCCCACGTGCACGTGCATGCCGAAGATGAGCTCCTGCCGAGCCACGAAGCCGAGCGCCGCGACCAGCTCGCGGTAGCGCTCGCGTGCGACTATGCGCTGCTCCTCCCAGAGGGCGAACGGGTGCGTGCCCGCCGAAGCGATCGCCAGGCCGTGCTCGGCCGCCATGTCGCACACGCCCCGCCGCAGCGCGCGCAGCTGCTCGCCCGCCTCGGGTATTCCCTCGCAGGGCGTCGTCGCCACCTCGAGCACGGACTCCATCAACTCCGGCTGCACGTGGCCCGGGCAGCCGAGGTCGCGCTCGAGCATCGTCTCGATCGAGCTCGAGAGATCGAGTGTCTGGGCGTCGACGATCATGAGCTCCTCCTCGATTCCGACCGTGTACGAGGGGCCCACGAACGCGTGCTCCACCCCGGTCATGCTAGGACCGGCTCCGAACGCGACCGCGGCCCCACGGCGGCGGCTGCAGGCGGCGGCTGCACATAACGTGGGCGCAGGCTTGTTAGCCTTGCGCGGCCATGCGCATGCGCCAGTCGACAGCTCAGCTCGAGCGGGCTTTCCAGGAGGAGCAGGCGGAGGAGCACCTAAGGCGCGTGCACGTGCGGCGGCTGGCCGCGGAGCGAGCCCGGAAGCGTCAGTCCAGGCGGACGGAGCGGCACGGCACGCTGCGCTTCGTCGGCCTGCTGGCCGCCATCCTCGCGACATCGGCGATCGTGACGGTCGTCATGTTCAAGGCGCTCGCGCTACTCGTCGGCTGAGCCGGGACGAGGCCTACCCAGGCCCGTCGAGGACGCGAGACCCGATCAGGCCTCGCCGGAGCGCAACCTGGTGAGTGCGTCGTTCACGTTCTCGGTCGAGTCCGACGCTCCACGCGACTCGTTCTCGACCTGGATGTCGAGATAGACCTCCTTGCGAAAGACCGGTACCTCCTTGGGGGCCTGGATGCCGATCCGCACCTTGTCCCCAGCCACAGCGAGGACCGAAACCTCGATGTCGTCGCCGATCATGATGCTCTGGTTGGGCTTTCGGGTGAGGACGAGCAAAGGAGACCCCTCGGGCCAGTGTAACCGCCCTCCGGTCAGCCCGCCTGGGCCATTCGCGGCTCAGCAAGGTCGATTGCTACGCTCGCGTGGTCGATGCCCCGCCGCTCGCTAAAGCCGCAGCTCAACCAGATACGCACCTGGGTTCGCGAGGGACGCACGGATGCGTGGATCGCGCACCAACTCGAGGCGGCCGTGGGCGACATACGAGCGTTCAAGCGCGAGCACGATCTCGCCACCGCCGAGGCCACCGACGGCGAGCCCGACCCGCTGGCAAGCGGCTCGCATCTGCATGAGCCGGACCTGCGCGCGGAGGACGAGGCGCTGGTCGCCGCCGAGCTGGACGCCGAGCCCCCGGAAGCCGATGAGGGCGGTCGGGATGGCGTCGACGCCGACCACGCGGCCGGTGACGAGAGCTCCTCGGATGCAGGCGGCGACACCGGCGACGGCGCAAGAGGCGACGACGGCGGCGACGACGGAGCCAAGCCGCGTAGGCGCCGGAGCCGGCGCGGAGGCCGCGGGCGTGGACGGAGCCGCAAGCAGCTCGAGGGCACGCTCGACCACGGAGACGAGGGCTACGGACTGTGGCTCGACCCGGCGGTCCAGGACGACAGCGTCTACGCCGAGCACTGGGCCGGTCATCGCCCGGTCACGATCACGGTCGAGCCCGATCGGATCGTCATCCGCCGCGCGGGCGAGAGCTCCGACGACGGCGATGGACAGGACTCGAGCTAGACGCGGTACCTGTAGTCGGAGGCCTCGCGCGCGTAGCGCATGAAGGCGGCGTCCACGATTGCCGACGCATCGCCGCTCGAGCCCGCTCGGGCGAGGGTGAGCGCCCAGTCGCTCCCCGAGGCGTAGAGCTCGGCGAGCTCGTCGAGGGTGAAGCTGGAGCCCAATCGCCGACGCAGCTCGTCGAGAACCAGCTCGCTGGCTCGCTCGCGTCGGACGCGCTCGGTCCGATCCGCCGCGCGCAGCCGCATCTCGCCTCCCTCCCACTGGAACAGTGCGCTCTCGAGGGTGTGTCCCACGCCCATTGTTATAAGGATCCTGGGCGCCGCGGGGGCGGCGGGTCGGCTCGCCACCCGGGGCGCGGCGAGCCACCCGGGGCGCCGCGCGGGCACTGCGGTCAGCGCGCAGGCACGTTCTGAACCACGAACGGGCGCTCGCCTTTGCGCACCATGCCCAGCCTGCGCGCCTCGCGCTCGAGCGCCGGCGGGCCGCTCAACCTCTGGATGCGAGCCCGCAGGCGCGCCTGCTCCGCTTCGAGCTCCGCGACCTCCGCGCTGCGCTCGGAAGCCGTCTGCGACTGGGTTAGCCAGTGCCCGATCGGAGGAACGTAGAGCGCGAGGATCACGACCAGCACGGCCAGCAGCGCGATCCGCCCGACGCGATCCCAGCGGATCCCCACCGGACGAACCAAGACCCGCCCTCCCGACGACCGTGCGGAGGAGCGGGAAGTGGAACGGGCCTTCGAGCTGGAGGTGACCCGGGTCGCGGAGCCGAAGCGGGTCGCGGAGCGGGCGCGGCGACCGCGCGGAGAACGCGAGGCGGGCGTGGCACGACGCGAGGCGGGCGTGGCACGGCGCGAAGGGTTCGAGCGAGCGCGCATCTCCCCCTGATGTTCGTCTCGAGGCGGGCGCATCCTTCCGCGCCAGTACCTCCGTAGGCTGGAAGCGCAACGGGCTACGAGCGCAGCACGGAGCGGCCCGGGTAGGCGGCATCCGACCCGAGCGCCTCCTCGATCCGAAGCAGCTGGTTGTACTTCGCCACGCGATCGGTGCGTGAGGGGGCGCCCGCCTTGATCTGCCCGCAGCCGGTCGCGACCGCGAGATCGGCGATCGTCGTGTCCTCGGTCTCGCCCGAGCGGTGCGACATCACCGCGGTGTAGCCCGCGTCATGCGCGACGCCGACAGCCTCGAGGGTCTCGGTGAGCGTCCCGATCTGATTC
>JBBSNQ010000099.1:0-5582 GCA_038232575.1 Solirubrobacterales bacterium
CCGAGCTCGGAATCGCCTGGGACGGCGACGCCGACCGCTGCGTCTTCATCGACGACGCCGGGCGCTTCGTGGACGGCGACTTCCTGACCGCCCGACTGGCCGAGTCGATCGTCGGCAAGGAGCCCGGCGCGACCGTGCTCTACGACGTGCGCGCGAGCCGCGCCGTCGCGGACACCGTGGCGCGCGCCGGCGGCAGCGCGCTCATGAACCGCGTCGGCCACGCGTTCTTCAAGGCGCGCATGCGCGAGGAGGGCGCGGCGTTCGGCGGCGAGGTCTCCGGCCACTACTACTTCCGCGACTTCTACTGCGCCGACTCGGGCACCCTGCCGGCGCTCTTGATCCTCGAGCTGCTCTCGGTCGAGGGCAAGCGCATGAGCGAGCTGCTCGCCCCCTTCCACGAGCGCTACTTCATCTCCGGCGAGATCAACTCCGAGGTCGCCGACCAGGAGGCAAAGATGGAGGAGCTAGCCGAGGCCTACTCCGACGGCGAGCGCAGCGACCTCGACGGCGTCTCGATCGACTACGAGGACTGGCACTTCAACGTGCGCCCGTCGAATACCGAGCCGCTCCTGCGCCTGAACCTCGAGTCGCTCGTCTCCGAGGAGCACATGCGCGAGCGCCGCGACGAGGTGCTAGAGCTGGTCCGGGCCTAAACTGAGCTCGTGCGCGAGGCTTGGATCTACATCTTCTTCCTGGGTGGCGGTAGCGCCGTCGCCATCGCCACCTAGGCTGAGTCCGCGGGCTGGAGCCAGGATGCGCAGGGCGGCGCGGCGTTCGGGGCGCTCGTGCTCTGGAGCCTGCTCGGCGCGCACATCTGTGCGTACGGGTCGCCGGGATTGGCGAGGCTCAGGCAAGGGCAGCGATCGAGGCGCTCCAGCAGGCGGGCGAACGCACGAGAGGGCAACTCCACGGCGTGGTGATCACCGGCATCCCGCCGGAGGAGGATCACCGCGGCAGCGCCTCCTATGCCACAGCAAGCTCCACCGAGGCCGGCCGCGCAGGGCGGGGCCCTGCCGCGATTGCGGGGGCCGACGCTTGAGGCGCTCGCCAGCCGTACGCCGATGAAGTGGCGCGCGCGATCAACCGACCGAGCGCCGGTTCCGTCGCTGACCGCTGGCATCCATCTCGCGGCGCTGTGGGCGCTCGCCGTGGTGCAGCCGCTGCTCGATGTCCTGGGCGATACCGGCGAGTTCTTCGTGGCGCGACGCGTCGACGGTGTTGCGCTGCTCGTCGTGCTCGTGCTGTTCACGGCACTGCCGCCCGCCGTCATGCTCGGGTTGGAGTCGCTCGCAGGGCGGGCGGGGCCACGCTACCGACGGGCACTGCACCTCGCCTTCGTGCTGGCGCTGGGCACGGCATTCGGGGTCGTGGCGGTGAACAGCATCGAGAGCGTGAGCTCGCCCGTGCTCGTAGCGGGGGCTGCAATGGCCTTCGGCGGCCTGGCGACCCTCGCCTACGCACGCAGGGGGCCGGTCCGAATGTTCGTCTCCGCCCTCGCCCCCGCCCCGCTGATCGTCCTTGTCGCATTCGCCTTCAGTCCACCGATCAGAGCGCTGTGGCCGCCCGGCGAGGACGCCGCCGCCGCGCCCGCCAGGGAGGCGGCAACACCGGTCGTGCTCGTCGTGCTCGACGAGCTGCCCGCGAGCTCGCTGCTCGACGAGGCGGGACGCCTGGACGCCGAGCGCTACCCCGGCTTCGCGCGCCTGGCGTCGCGCTCGACCACCTACGCCACCGCCGTCGCGCCTGCCCACTTCACGCTCGCGGCCGTGCCGTCGATCTTCACGGGCACGTTCACGACCAAGAGCACGCCTCCGCTCGCGTCCGAGCATCCGGGCAACCTCTTCACGCTTCTGGCAGGCAGTCATCGGCTGCACGTGAGCGAGCACGCGACCCAGCTCTGCGATCCGCGCCTGTGCCCGAGCGACGAGGCGCTGCTGCGGCGGATGGCCGAGCTCGGCTCTGCGCTCAGCCTCGCCTACCTGCACGTTCTCAAGCCCCGCGGTCTCGCGTTCGAGCCCCCGACGACCGGAAGGAGTTGGGGGGAGGCAATCGCGTCCGACGATCCTCGAGATCCCTTCGATGCCCGGGGAGCATCCGCGAACGAACTGAGCCGGCACCAGCGCGAGCAGTTCGAGCGCTTCATCGGCGGAATCAGGCGCCCCCGCCCGGGAGCGCGCCCGCCCCTGCACGTGCTGCACGCGAGCCTTGTCCACCAGCCATGGCGATACCTCCCCTCGGGGGCCGCCTACGCTCCCGTCCAAGACCGTCCACCGGGCTTGGGGCCGCAGCCCGAGTTGCGATGGACGCGCGACGCCTCGCTCGTCGACCACTCCTGGCAGCGCCACCTGCTCGAGACCGAGCTCGCCGATCGCCTGATCGACCGGACGATCGACCGCCTGAGAGCCGTGGGCCTCTACGAGCGCAGCCTCGTGGTCGTGACCGCAGACCACGGGATCAGCTTCCGCCCCGGGCTGCAAGCGCGCGGATTGGAGGCCGGAAACGCGGCCGACGTGGCGGTGGTTCCGCTGTTCGTCAAGGCGCCCGGCCAGCGTCGCGCGCGGCGCGTGGAGCGGCCGGTGCAGACGCTCGACATCCTGCCGACGGTGGCCGCGACCCTCGGCATCCGGGTGCCATGGCGGCTCGACGGCAGGCCGCTATCCGACGACGCTCCCTCCCGGCGCCCGCGCTTCTTCGCTGCGGAGCGCGGTCTCGTACGCCTGGACGTCGACCGTCTGCTGCGCGGTCGGCGCGAGACCCTCAGGCGGCAGACGAAGCGGTTTGGCAGCGGTCGGGCGTCGCTGTACGGGCTCGGGCCGCGACACGAGCTCGTCGGTCGTCGGGCAGCGGAGCTGGAAATCGTCGCCCCGGCGGAGTCCGGCCCTCGCGCCACGATCGACGACAAGTCCTACTTCCTCACAGGAAGAATCGGCGACCGCTTCATTCCCGCCCTCGTCGCCGGCTCGGTGAGCCGCGCCGGCTCGGGCGCGGCTGCGCTGGCGATCGAGGTGAACGGCGCCATCGCCGCCACGACAACGACGTTCCCGGACAAGGGCGACACACGGTTCTCGGTCATGGTGCCGCCGCGCACGTTGCGAGCCGGCTCCAACCAGGTCCGCGTGCTGAGGATCGCGCGCGGCGGGAGGCTCACCGTTCTCGGCAGCGTTCCCTGAGCGGACGCATGCGGCCATTGGCTACCGTTGGCCGTTCTGTCGCACCCGGATCGGTCGGGGGCGAGCGACGAGAGAGGGGGGCCGCATGCTCGAGGCGTACATCGATCCCGGTAGCGGGAGCCTGATCCTGCAGGCGATCATCGGCGGGGTCGCGGCGGCGGGAGTCGTGATACGCCTGTACTGGAGTCGCCTGAAGCGCTTCCTGCGAATCGAGCGAGGCGGGCCGAAGGGCGGCTAGCACGGACCGAGCGGCGAGTAGGGTCCCGACCGCTCAACCCGGCCAGATGAGCCAGCGCGCCGACGCCTCGCCCCGGGGCGCGCCGGAGCGCGAGCCCGGCTCCTTCCGAGACTTCGATTCCCGAGTCTTCCACGCGGGTGCGGGCAGGGTCTGCCGCGCACTGTCCGCGGACGCGCTCGCGGACTGGGAGGCACTCGAGACGAGCGGTCTCTATGAGCGCCTGGTCGCAGCCGGAAAGGTGGTGCAGACAAGTCGCGTGCCCGACGCGGAGGCACCATCGGGGGCCGAAGAGCTCCTGGCCGTGCCCTGCGCGGCGGTGCTTGAGCACGAGCGGATTCCGTTCGTCTCCTATCCCTACGAGTGGCCGTTGGCGATGCTGCGCGACGCCGCTCGCCTGCAGATCGACATCCTGCTCGCCTGCCTGGACGAGGGGATCACCCTGCGGGACGCGACGCCCTACAACATCCAGTGGCGCGGCGCCGAGCCGGTGTTTGTCGATATGGGCTCGTTCCAGCGCCTCGTCGAGGGACGGCCTTGGCTGGGCTACCGACAGTTCTGCATGCTCTTCCTGTACCCGCTGATGCTGCGGGCTCATAAGGCAGTCGACTTCCGGCCCTGGCTGCGAGGCCGCATCGAGGGCATCCCGCCCGGAGAGTGCGCGAAGCTCTTCACACTGCGGGATTGGCTCCGCGCAGGCGTCTTTAAGCACGTCGCGCTGCACGCCCGGCTCGAGGCCCGCTACAGCGGCGAGCGAGACGTCAAGCAGGACCTCGAGCGCGCGGGCTTCGGCGTCGAGCTGGTCAAGGCCAACGTCAGAGCGGCGGGAAAGGTCGTGGAGCGGCTGTCGTGGGCTCCACGCGACACGGCGTGGAGCGGCTACTCCCAGCAGAACGAGTACGGCGAGGAGGACGCGGCCGCCAAGCGGGCCTTCGTGTCGGAGGCCGCGGCTACACGTCGCTGGGAGAGGCTGTGGGACCTCGGCTGCAACGACGGGACGTACACGCGCCTGGCGGCCGAGCACGCCCGAGCCGCGATCGCGATCGACGCGGACGAAGGCTCGGTCGACGCGCTCTATCGCAAGCTCCGCGAGGAGGGAAATCGCAAGATCCTTCCGCTCGTGATGGATCTGACCGACCCTTCCCCGGAGCTTGGCTGGCGCGGGCGCGAGCGCCGCGACTTGTCAGCGCGGGGGCGTCCAGACCTGGTCCTTGCGCTGGCGCTCGTCCACCATCTCTCGATCTCGGGCGGCGTCCCAGTGCAAGAGGTGATCGCATGGCTTGGCGATCTCGGCGCGGCGTCGATCATCGAGTTCGTGACGCGGGAGGACCCGATGGCCGACCTGCTGCTGGCACGCAAGGAGCCCGGGGCCCATCCCGACTACGACCGCGAGCACTTCGAGGCCGCCCTGCGCGAGCGCTTCGCCGTGGAGCGCGAGCTCGCCATCTGCGGCGGAAGGCGGGTGCTCTACTTCGCCCATCCACGCCCCTGACCGCGCGGATCCCTCGCGGTCAGGGGCGTCGCCGAGTCGCGCTCGAGCACCCGCCCAACCTCGGCGAGCAGGTTGCTCCTGAAGGCCGCCCGCGAGAAGCGTCCGCGTTCAGCCTCTCGATGCAGCAGCGCAGGTTGCCGAGGCAATGCAGGCCCGCCGTCGCCTGCGCGAAGAGCGGCCAGTCGGCGCCATGCGCCCGAGGTCACTTCACCGCGTAGATTCTGAGGATCATGCAAGTCCCAGGGCCGAGCGGGTCATCGCGACCGCGGCCGAGATGCTGCCCTTCGCGCCCTTCTGGGCGATAGCGGGCCGGCATTCGGTGGCGGAGCGGATGGGCGTCGGTGATCGCTTCCACAGCGTGCTGCCCGAGCGCGACGCGCTGCTCCGTCACTACCGCGTCCTAGCACCCGCCTATCCCGCACTGGTGCGTCTGTGCCCGCAGCGGATGTCCTGCTGTCGTCGAGCGATGCCTTCGCGCACGGCTTCCGGACCGTCAACGACGCTCCGCAGGTCTGTTACTGCCACGGTCCCCTGCGATTTCTCTGGCGCTCCTAACGCAAAAGGGCCCCCAAAAGGGGGCCCATCAGAAATTCTGCCGGATTTCCGGCAGAGCATCAGCGTAGCACTTCCATTCCGAGGCTATCCATGCTGCGACCACGCGTGACGAGGCGCGATTAGGCCCCCA
>JBBSNQ010000100.1:0-5546 GCA_038232575.1 Solirubrobacterales bacterium
CTGCCTGGCCGACTGGCGACGCGGGCCACCTTATGAGCCACGTGCGCTCCGGTCAACCGACGCCCGGGGGCCGACTCGCTAAGAGCGGGCTTTTTCTTCCGCGTCGTCCGGCAGCGTGGACCCGGCTCCCCGGCCCGTGCTCGTCGGCGCCCGGAAGCCTCCGAGCCGAGGGTTAGACTCGAGTGAGATGGCTGCGGGCCGCGACAATCTGCCGGCAGAGCGGGGGGCGAGCGCGTCTGCGCACGCGCAGGAGGACGCCCGCCATCTCCCTGTGCTCTCCGCGCCGCGGGAGCGCACGCCGGCTCCGCGCCCGCCGTTGCCGGCCCCCGCCCTCGCGGCGGCCGGAGGCTTCGTGGTCGGCTTCGTAACGTTCGTGCTGGTGCGGATCCTGCGCTCTTCACCGCGCCGCCGTCCGATCGCGCTCGGCCGTAGGCGTCGAGCACGAAGACCGCTTGAGATTTCATCGAGCCGCTCGTTCCTAGTGGACGTGCACGTGCTCAAGCGCTAGATGCTCGAGCGCCCGGCCCCGCGCACGCAGACGCGCAATCAACCACCCAGTTGATCGGCCCGCGTCTGCAGGTCGAGTGCGACGTGCGTCCGCCGGGCCTCTACCGGCTGCCTCCGGCCGGCCGCGACGGCGTCCTGCGAGCCGGCGGCGGCGCCCTTACGCGCCTCCTGCACGCCGATGGCGAGCCCGTGCTCGTGCGCGTCTGGCCGGTGGGCGGGGCGGTGCGGCTGCGCGCGAGCGCCGGCTCACGGGCGGCGGCAAGCCTGGCGATCGAGCGGATGCGCTTCGCGCTCGCGCTCGATCACGATCTGAGGCCCTTCCAGCGGCGCTTCGCGCGCGATCGGCTGCTCGGCCCGCTCATCCGGCGTCTGCCCCATCTGCGGCCGCTGCGGCGGCCCGAGCCGTTCGAGGCGCTCGCCTGGGCGATCACCGAGCAGCTGATCGAGGCCGGGCGGGCGGCCGGCATCCAGCGCCGGCTGGTCTGGCGCTACGGGAGCGTGAGCTCGTGCCGGACCTTCCGCGACGTGCCCTCCGCGGCTGCGCTTGCGGGGCGCGCCCCCGCCGAGCTCGAGGCGTGCGACCTCTCGGCGGGCCGGGCGACCGCGCTCGTGCGCGCGGCGCGCGAGGTGGCGAGGGGGCGGGTCGATCTCACCCAGCACGAGCCCGCCTGGCGGCGGCTGGCCGCGATCCCGGGGATCGGTTCGTGGACGCTCGAATGCTTGGCCTACCACGGTCAGGGGCGCGACGACCAGCTCCCGGCCGGCGATCTGGCCTACCTCAAGCTGATCGGGCGCCTCGAGCGCCTTGGACGACGCGCGTCCGAGCAGGAGGTGAGGGAGTTCTTCGCTCCGTACGCGCCGTTTGAGGGGCTCGCGGGCACCTACCTACTGAGGGCGGCCCGCTGGCTTCAGAGCCCCTCGCCGGGCAGGAAGCGGTTCGTGTAGGCCTCGCGCGCGACCGTGCTCGCGTCGATCAGGTCGCTCTCGATCATCCAGCGGGTGAACAGCTGCCAGCGGCGCGGATCCTGGTAGCCGTAGGGCTTCCCGCGCGGCGGGGTGAACAGCGGCAGCGTGACCTTGACGACCGCGCGCTGCAGTCCCGCGGACAGATCGGGGTTGGACTTAAGCAGGCCGTCGATCGCCTCGTCGGGGTCGCGCTCGAGGTCGCGCGTGCCGCGTGCGAGCGCGCCGATGAACGAGCGGATGCGCCCGCCGCCGCGCTCGAGGCCGTCCTTGTTGGCCACGAGCACGAGCTCGTTGTAGCTCGGAACGCCGGCGTCCTCGATGCGGATGATGCGCGGCCGCTTCTTGCGCCGCTTGAGCTGCGTGCCCTCGTAGTTCCAGAATCCGCCGAGCACCGCGTCGACCTTGCCGGTCAGGAGCGCTGGCACGAGGTTGAAGCCGACGTCGCGGCGCTTGACCGAGTCGGGCGGGACGCCCGCGGACTCGAGCACGGTGCGCAGGTAGGCCGACTGGTAGTCGATGCCCGCGGTCCCGACGGTCTTGCCCCTGAGGTCGCGCGGCGTGCGTATGCCGGCCTCGGGCAGCGAGATGATCGAGGTGAGCGGCTCACGCACGAGTGCGCCGACCGCGACGACGTTCAGCCCCTTCGCCCGCGCGCGCAGGACCTCGGGCTCGTAGGAGATGGCGAGGTCGACCCGTCCCGCGGCGACCTGCTTGATCGGCGCCGCCGGGTCGGCCGGCTTGCGGATCTTCACGTCGAGCCCCGCCTGCTTGAAGTAGCCCTCTGCCTTGGCGGCGTAGATCGGCGCGTGGTCGGCGTTCGGGAAGTAGTCGAGCATCAGCTCGAACTGCTGCGGCTCCTGGGCGGCGAGACGCTCCGCCCGCTCGCCGCAGCCGGCGGCGAGGAGGGCCGAGGCGAGGATCCCGATCAGCGCCGCAGCTCTCATGCGCGCGGCGCTCATGCGCGCGTCCCTCCTGCGCTCCCCGCGCTCCACGGCACGAGCAGGCGCTCGGCGAGCGAGGTCAGCGCGAACATGGTCACGGCCATCAGCGTGAGGATGACGATGCCGGCGTACACGCGCGGCGTCTCGAGCTGGTTGTTGCCGAGCAGCACGAGCCGGCCGAGGCCGGCGTCGGCGCCCGCCCACTCGCCGAACACGGCGCCGATCACCGAGACCGTCGAGGCGACGCGCAGCCCGCTGAAGAGGCTCGGCAGGGCGCTCGGGAGCTCGACTCTGCGCAGGGTCGCGAGCCGCGAGGCGCCGAGCGAGCGCATCAGCTTGAGCAGCTCCGGATCGACGCCGCGCAGCCCGTCGAGCAGGTTGACGGTGATCGGAAAGAAGCAGATCAGCGCGACGATCGCGAGCTTCGGGCCGATGCCGTAGTCGAAGGCCAGCACGAACAGCGGCGCCAGGATCACGATCGGGATCGCCTGAGAGGCCACGAGCAGCGGATAGGCGGCCTCGCGCAGCGGCCGCGCCAGGTGCATCGCGACCGCCGCGGCGGCGCCCGCGGCGAACGCGACGCCGAGCCCGAGCACGACCTCGACCAGCGTCACCTGCGCCTGCGCGAGCAGCAGCGTCCCGTCCGCGCGCATGGCGCCCGCCACCTCGACCGGCGAGGCGAGCGTCAGGTCATCGACCGCGGGGACGCTGGCGAGCGCCTGCCACGCAGCGATCGAGCCGAACAGGAGCAGCGCCGATGGCCAGTAGCGGCGCACGATCCACGCCGCGCGAGTGCCGATCCGGGCGCCGCCCCCGCCGTCGCCTTGGGGGCGGAGCTCCGTGGAGCTCAGCATTCGAGCGCCTCGAGCGCCCGCTCGCGATAGGAGACGAACGTGGGATCGGTCAGCGTCTCGCGCCGCGGCCGGGGGCGCGATAGATCGACCGCGATCTCGGTCACCACACGTCCGGGGCGCCCCGAGAGCACCGCCACCCGGTCCGCGAGGAAGAGCGCCTCCTCGACATCGTGGGTCACGCAGACGACGGTGCGGGGCTCGTTGGCGAGCGCGCCCGCGAGCCACTCCTGCATCGAGCCGCGCGTGATCGAGTCGAGCGCGGCGAAGGGCTCGTCGAGCAGCAGCACGGGGCTGCCTGCGAGCAGGGTGCGCAGAAAGGCGACCCGCTGGCGCATGCCGCCCGAGAGCGCCTGCGGGCGCGAGCGCTCGAAGCTCGCGAGCCCGAAGCGCTGGAACAGGGGCGCGGCCCGCCGTCGCGCCTCGCCGCGCCGGATGCCCCGGCACTCGAGCGAGAGCGCCGCGTTGTCGAGCGCGCTGCGCCAGGGAAGCAGCAGATCGCGCTGGGGCATGTAGGCGCAGGCCTCGAGGCGCTCCCGCGCGGCGCATCCGCCCCAGACGGCGACGGTCCCCGCGTCCGGCTCCTGCAGGCCCGCGACGAGCTCGAGCAGCGTCGACTTGCCGCACCCCGACGGGCCGACGAGCGCGACCACCTCGCCGCGACGGACGCGCAGATCGAGCCCATCGAGCGCGACCACATCGTCGTGCGCGTAGCGGCGGCGGACTCCATCGAGCGCCACCGCGACCTCCGAGCTGGGTGCAGGCTCCCTCATTGGAGCCTCGAGCTTCGTCTGCATCGCTCCCTCCGCGGGCATTACCCCACAGGTTCGAAGGGTCAGCGCCGGGCGGGCCACTTGCTGCCCGAGGACGCGATCTCAGCCCGCCGTGCTCCCGCGAGCCCCCCTGGTTACCTTGCCGAGCGCAGTCTATCGCTGCGCGCTCCAAACGTAGCGAGGGTGGCTGCACGGCGGCAGGGGTAGCGTTCACGCTCGGACATGGACGCGCCCTGATGGAGATCGAGTTCGCCCACGCGCTGCTGCTCGTGGGCCTGCTGCTCGCCGCCGCAGCCGGTCTGTCCGGCTGGCTCCGCGGCACCGTGCTCTCGATCTCGGTGCTTTCGGTGGGGCTCGGCATCGGCCTCGCGCTCGCGGGCGTGGTCTCGGTGAGCCCCGGCGATCAGGCGATCGTCCACGTCGTCGAGCTCGCGCTGATCTTCACGCTCTTCTCCGATGGGCTGATCGCCGAGCGCGAGCTGCTGCGCCTGCACTGGGGGCCGCCCACGCGAGCGCTCGTCGCCGCGATGCCGATCACGCTGGCGCTCATCGCGCTGCTGGCCAAGCTCCTCTTTCCCGAGCTCGAATGGGCGGAGGCGTTCCTGCTCGGGGCGGTGCTTGCGCCCACCGATCCGGTCATCACCTCGACGATCGTCACCGCCCAGCGGGTGCCGTCGCTCGTGCGCCACACGCTCAACCTCGAGTCTGGCTTGAACGATGGTCTGGCGCTGCCGGTCGTGCTCTTCTTTCTCGTGCTGGCCGGAGCAGGCGCCGGCGAGGCGGCGGGCGGGAGCCTCGGCGGTGCGGCGCTCGGGCTGCTCGCGGAGACGATCGTCGGCGCGCTGATCGGGGTGCTGCTGGCGCTGGTCGCCGGCAAGCTGCTCGCCCGGCTGCCGGGCGGAGGACTCACGCACAGGTACGAGGGCGTCTACGCGCTCGGGCTCGCGCTCGCCGCGTTCGGCCTGGCCGACAGCACCTACGGCAACGGCCTGATCGCCGCCTTCGTGGCCGGCATCACGCTTGCCGTCACCGAGCACGAGCTGCCTGAGGCCTTCAGCCACTTCAACGAGAACGTGAGCGCCATCTTCCAGACGGTCACCTTCTTCCTGTTCGGCGCGCTGATCGTCGCCACGGGCTTCGGCGGCAGCGTCTGGGCGCTGGTCGCCTTCGTCGCCGCGACGCTGCTCATCGCGCGGCCGGCGGCGATCCTGGCGGCGTTCATCCGCAGCGGGCTCGGGCGTCCCGAGCGGCTGTTCATCGCGTGGTTCGGCCCCAAGGGCGTCGCCTCGATGCTGTTCGCTCTGTTCGTGCTGAACTCGAGCGCGCCGGATCGGACGATCGTCTTCGACATCGCCGCGTTCGTCGTACTCGCCTCGATCGCCGCCCACGGCCTCACCGACACGGTCGGCGCCGGCTGGATCGAGCGCCGGCTCGGCTCAAGCGATGGCGGCGAGCTCGGGTCGGACGCCGACGGCCAGCTCGGCGCGGATGACGACGGCGAGCCCGGC
>JBBSNQ010000101.1:0-5533 GCA_038232575.1 Solirubrobacterales bacterium
CGAGGACGAGGCGGCCGAGCGTCTCGAGACGGCCATCGCCGAGATCATCGCCGAGGGCGAGTCGGTCACCTTCGACATGAAGCCCTCGCGCGATGATCCGAGCGCGGTCGGGACGTCCGAGGTCGCCGACGCGATCATCGCGAAGATGGAAAAAGCGGCGGGATAGAGGAGAGGAGAGCTAGGACGAGATCACTCCGCCGACGTGCGACCTGCCTCCGCCGACGCGCGCAAGCTGCCTCCGTTGACGTGCAAGCTGCCTCCGCCCACGTGCGAGCTCACTTCGCCACGTAGCCCTTGCCCTGCTTTGCCACCGCCCCGTCGCTCTGGAGTCCGTTGAGGACGCGATACAGATAGTTCTTGTGCTTGATGCCGACCTTGTCTGCGAGCTCCGCGACCGTGATGCCGGGGACCTGCCTGACCGCGGCGAGCGTCTGCTCCGCACGCGTGCCGCCGCGGCGGCGCCTGCGCTTCGTACCGGATCCCGTGCCCGAGCCCGTCTTCGAGCCGCGCGGCCTGCCGGGCTTGCGGCGCCCGTTGCCCTTGCGGCGTCCGTTGCTGGCTCCAGCGCCGCTGTCGCTCACCCCGCCGTCGATTCCCTCGAGGGCCTCTCGGGCCCGCTCGAGCTTGAGGTACTCGTCGTGCAGCGGCCGCAGCTCCTTGAGGCGCGCGTCGATCTCGCCACGTTTGTCGGATAGGAAGTCAGTCAAAGTATCTCCTCGTGAAAGGTGTGCATATGCGTAAGAAGATAACTGTAGTCGGTGCAGGCAATGTTGGTGCAACTACCGCACAGCGACTCGCCGAGCGTAACTACGCCGATGTCGTCCTGGTCGACATCGTGGAGGGCCTGCCGCAGGGCAAGGCACTCGACATGAACCAATCAGGTCCGGTGCTCGGCTACGAGCCGAACGTGGTCGGGACCAACGGCTACGAGGAGACAGCGGGGTCGGATCTTGTGGTGATCACCTCCGGCTTTCCACGCAAGCCCGGCATGAGCCGAGACGATCTGCTCGCCAAGAACAAGGAGATAGTCGGCGGAGTGGCAAAGGAGGTCGCGGAGCGCTCTCCCGATGCATTCGTGATCGTGGTGACCAATCCGCTCGACGCGATGTGCCACGTGGCATTCGATGTCACGAGCTTCCCCCGCCAGCGCGTCATCGGCATGGCGGGGATCCTCGACACGGCGCGCTTCCGCACGTTCCTCGCCTGGGAGCTCGGGGTGTCGGTGCGCGACGTCACGGGCGTCGTGCTCGGCGGTCACGGCGATTCGATGGTGCCCGTCGTGTCGTACTCGAGCGTCGCCGGGGTGCCCGTGAGCCAGAAGCTCTCCGACGAGCGGGTCGAGGAGATCGTCCAGCGCACGCGCGACGGCGGCGCGGAGGTTGGCGGGCTGCTGCAGACGGGATCTGCGTTCTACGCCCCGTCGGCTGCCGCGGCCGAGATGGTCGACTCGATCGTGCTCGACCAGAAGCGCGTGCTGCCCTGCGCGGCGATGTGCCAGGGCGAGTACGGACTCGAGGGGCTGTTCGTGGGTGTGCCCGTGAAGCTCGGCGCCGAGGGGATCGAGGAGATCGTCGAGATGGAGCTCAGCGACACCGAGCGTGAGGCGCTCGGGACCTCTGCCGACGGCGTGCGCGAGCTCGTGGAGGCGATGAAGGGCCTGTAGGGGTGACCGCGGCCCTGGGCCCCGGCGCCCGCGGGCGCCGAGCGCCCGGGGCTCGCGGGGACCGAGCCCACAGGGCCCGCGAGGACCGAGGGGGCTCAGCCCTCGAGCAGGCCCTTGAGGCGCTCGAGCGAGCGCTCGAGCTCGCGTCCGGGGATCGACGTGCGCTCGACGGCGGCGCTCGCGAAGCGCCCGAGCGCGCCGCCAGGGAGCTCGAACACGTTGACGTATTTGAAGCGCGTCCCGGCGCCGTCGGGGGCGAGGTCGTACTCGACGCTCGCCCTCGAACGGGCCGGACCCTCCCCTTCCCAGACGACGTGGTCGGGACGGCGCGCGACGGTGACGGTCCAGCGCACCTCGAAGGGCCGCCCAGCGAGCTTCAGTGTCTGCGTCAGCTCGGAGCCCTGCTCGAGGATGCCCTCCGGCGCGCTGCCGAGGCGCTCGTGGATCGACACCCACTCCCCGAGGCGATGGGGGTCCATCACGACCTTGTACACGGCGTCGGGGGATTGCGCGATCTGAATCGCGCGCTCGAGCCTCATCCCGCTCGCCCGAGCCTCATGCCCCGCGACCGAGCCTCGTGCCGGCGCTCGAGCCTCATCGTGCCGCGAGCTCCTGGCGGGCCTCCCACTGGCCCAGCGCCCAGTCGACTGCGCGGTCAAAGCGCCGCAGCGGGATGCCGTAGATCGCCTCGGCCTCGCGGTCGCGGGGGAGCAGCTCGTGCTCGAGGCTCTCCATGAGCGGCCGCACGAGCTCGAGCGGCTGCTCGCAGACGGCCGCGACGATCGCGCTCGCGGCCGGCGTCTGCGACGCACGGATCGCAAGCGATGTGCGCCCGACGCCCATCAGCTCGGCGATCCGCTCGATCATCTCACGGTAGGTGAGGACGTCGGGCCCGGCGATGTCGAGCGAGCGCCCGGCGGCTTCCGGGCGCTCGGCGGTGAGCGCGAGGTACTCGACCGCGTCGCGCTCGTCGATCGGGCTGGTCCGGTTGGGGCTCCAGCCGGGCAGCGGGAGCAGTCGCAGCCGCTCGACGAGGCGCACGAGGATCTGAAACGACGGTGAGCCCGCGCCGATCAGGAGCGAGGCTCGGAGCGCCGTCGAGCCGGGGACTGAGCCGAGCAGCAGCTCCTCCACGCGGACGCGCGAGGCGAGGTGCCGCGAAGGCGGGCGCTCCGCCGGCAGGAGGCCGCCGAGGTAGACGATTCGCTCGACGCCCGCGCGCTGCGCTGCGCTGCCGAAGCGCTCGGCGGCGCGGGCCTCCCTACTTGCGAAGTCCTCCTCCTCCCCTTCCTCCATCGAGTGGACGAGGTAGTAGGCGGTCGAGCAGCCATCGAGCGCGCGCTCGAGCCCAGCTCCGGTGAGCAGATCGCCGCGGACGACCTCGACTCCTCGGCGCTCCGGCATCCGCGCGGGGTCGCGCGCAAGAGCGCGCACTTCTCCTCCCGTCGCGAGCAGCCGCTCGACGAGACGGCCGCCGACGTAGCCGGTCGCCCCGGTGACGAGCTGGGGCGAGTCAGGCATGGGCGCGGGAGTCAGGCATGGGCGCGGCTGGCCCAGCGGGCACCCTCGCGAGCGAAACCCGCAAAGACCGGGCGGCGCCGGTCCCCGCCCGCGAAAAGCCTGCTGATTGCGGGGAAACAAAACCCTGCCGTTTTGCGACAACGCGGCTGTCGGAAGCGTTCGGTTCGATCACCATGCAGCTTCGACCAGCGAGCGACCAGAGGGCGGGGCGATGGCAGCCAGGACCGGTAGGAGCAGCAAGCGGCCGACGTGCGAGGACTGCTTCTTCCAGCAGAACCTCCTCTGCTCGCTCGACCTTTCGGGTCCGTGCCCGACCTTCCGCGCGGCTGACCGGGGGCTCAAGCCCGAGCGCCAGTTGACCTTCGCCTTCCGCTCGCCCCACGCTCACTCCGTCTACGCCTTTCCCCAGCCCCGCTGAGCGACGCGCGAGCCGGCACTGCGCTGCTCGTGGAAGCCCGACCTGCGGTTGCGCGATCCGGTGAGCCGAACCGACGTGCATAACTCGACATTCGGCGACGCTCTCACGGCGAGTGTCGAGAAATGCATGGTCCTCATGCATAGTGCGACACCCGCCATCTCGAGGTGGTCGAGTGTCGGGTTTTGCATGTTCGCGGGCGCGCTGGGAGCCGGGCGGTGCGGTCGGATCGCTCGGAGCCTCGCGGGCGGAATAGAGTTGCGGGCGCATGCGGCTGACCGTGCTCGGCAAGTCTCCTTCATGGCAGGACGCGGACGGGGCGTGCTCCGGCTATCTCCTGGAGGAGGGCGGTACGAGCGTACTGGTCGATTGCGGCAACGGCGTCTTCTCCAAGCTGCGGCACTACCGCGACTACACGTCGCTCGACGCCGTGGTGCTGACCCATCTGCACGCCGATCACTTCCTCGACCTGATCCCGTACGCGTACGCGCTCACGTTCGCGCCGCGCCAGCAGCCCGTCCCGGTCGATCGCTGGCCCGGCACCGACACGCCGGCGCGCCCGCGCCTGATCGCTCCCCCGGGGGCGGTCGAGACCCTGCGGCAGGTCGTAGGCGCCTGGGGGCATGACGACCTGATCGAGGGAGCGTTCCGGATCGAGGAGTACGAGCCGAGCTCGCAGCCCGAGGTCGGACCGATTCGCTTCCGCTTCCACTCGGTGCCCCACTTCACCGAGACCTTCGCGATCTCGGCGGAGGTGGACGGCGGCTCCGGCCGGCTCGTGTTCGGCGCCGACTCGGGCCCGAGCGGCGAGCTGGTCGAGTTCGCCCGCGACGCCGATCTGCTGCTGATCGAGTCCACGCTGCCGCGGCCGGAGCGAACCGGCCAGCGCGGTCACATGACCCCCGGGGAGGCCGGCGAGCACGGGCGCGCGGCCGGAGCCAGGCGGCTCGTTCTCACGCATCTCTCCGACGAGCTCGACGCGCTCTGGGCCCGGACCGAGGCGAGCCGCGCGTTCGGCGCGCCGGTCGATATCGCACGCGAGGGCGCGGTCTACCAGAGCTGATCCGGGCGCGCTCGACCAGGCGTTTGCCCGCCTTTGGCCCGAGACGGGTATGCTCGGCTGCGAGCGCAAACGAGACTCGTAGGCGGAGCGAAGAGAGGTGCGGATGGGATCCAGGAAGAAGCGAGCCAGGGCCGGGGCGGTTTCTGCCGGCCAGGCTTTGCGTGACAACGATTACCTGCAGCGGCTGTTCAACGACAGCGAGCTGCGCGACAACCTGAGGACGGCGTACGACTCGACGCGCAAGGCGTACTTGCGGATATCGAAGAGTCGAGGCTCGGCCGCCAAGGCCCTCGAGAGCAAGCGCACGCAGAAGGACCTCAAGGAGGCGGCGACCTCGTTGCACGAGGCTGCCGAGTCCCTGCGGAAGGGCAAGGTCAAGAAGCGCCGCCGCGGCAGGAAGCTGCTCGTGGTCGGCGTCGTCGGCGCCGGTGCGGCGCTGGCCCTGAGCCAGGGGGCGCGCAAGAAGGCGCTCGACCTGGTCTTCGGCGCCGAGGAGGAGTTCGAGTACACCTCGACGACGATGCCGCCGCCGAGCGGGTCCGACGGCGGCGCATCTGCGTCGCCGGCGCAGTCCGCGGCGACTTCCTAGCAGCGGGAGATGCAGCTGGCAGGTTGCGAAGGGCGCCTACGGGCGCCCTTCGTGCGTCCGGGGTGCGGATGAGCGCGGGGCGGATGAGCGCCGCTCGAGCCTCCGGGGGCAGGATCGGCGCCCGTCGCCCCTGCGTGCCTGACGCCACCAACGGGCGGTGACCGCTCTCCCCGAGTGGCCCGAGGGCTCGGCGGGCGTGCTGTGCGTCGCCGGTCCGCACGCGATTCCCGTGTCGACCGCGATGCGAGCCGGGGATGCGCGGGTTCTGCTGGCGCTCGGCCG
>JBBSNQ010000102.1:0-5512 GCA_038232575.1 Solirubrobacterales bacterium
CTGCGGACCGACGAGCGCGTGATCCGGGGGCTCGCGGACCTCCGCCGCGCCCGCGGCGGTCAGGGCGCGCGCCTGCTCGGCGGTCGGCTCGTCCTGCTCTGGGGGAGCGATGCCATCCGCGAGGTGCTCGACGCCTCGGCCGACGTCTACGCCTCCGACGCGGGCGCCAAGGGCAAGGGCATGGCGCACTTCCACCCCGACGCGCTCACGATGTCGCGCGGCGCGGAGTGGCGCGACCGGCGCGCCTTCAACGAGTCGGTGCTCGCCACGCGCGAGCAGGCCCACCCAGCGGCCGACCGCTTCGTCGGAGTGGTGGCCGACGAAGTCGGGCGCGTCCACCTCGGCGGCGGGCTGCGGTGGGAGGACTGGGCCGGGCTCTTCGACCACACGACGCTGCGCGTCATCTTCGGCGATCGCGCGCGCGGCGACCAGGAGCTGACCGGACTGCTCGAGCAGCTCATGTCCGAGGCCAACCGGCTCGTCGGGCTGAGCGAGAACGACGCCTACTTCGAGCTCTACGGCCGGCTCGAGCGCAAGCTGCAGGATCCCGAGCCCGGCAGCCTGCTAGCGCGCTTCGCCGAAGCTCCCCAGACCGACACGACGCGCGTCGTGCACCAGATCCCGCACTGGATGTTCGCGATGCGCAACACGCTCGGCGCGAACACCTGGCGCGCGCTGGCGGCGATCGTCGCCGATACCGACGTCGAGCGCCGCGCGCGCGGCGAGATCGAGGGCGCCGATCTCTCGAGCGCCTCCGAGGTCTCCGGACTCACCTACCTCGAGGGCTGCCTCGCGGAGGCGATGCGGCTGTGGCCGACGACCCCGATCCTCGCGCGCGAGACGACGCGTGCGACGACGCTCGCCGGCGAGGAGCTCGACGAGGGCACGCAGGTGATGATCTTCAACACCTTCAATCACCGCGATCCCGACAGCGCCGACGACCTCGGCGCGTTCAAGCCCGAGCGCTGGTCGAGCGGCGAGGTCGACTATCGCTTCAACCACCTGAGCAACGGCGCCCAGGACTGCCCGGGCGGACCGCTCGTCTACCTGCTCGGCAAGGCCGTGCTCGCGCACGTGCTGAGCGGCTACGACCTCACGCTGCGCGAGCCCGCGCTCGAGCCGGGCGGGCCGCCCCCCTACGCGCTCGACGGGTTCGAGACCCGCTTCTCGACCCAACCGCGGGCATGACGACCGCGGCGGAGGAGCGGCGCTCGGCGCCCGCGACGGGCTCGGCGCGGATCGGGGTCGAGCGCCTTGAGGCGCTCGCACGGCGCGTGACCACGGTGGACGGCGATCGCGAGCAGCTCGAGATCGAGCGGCCCGCGACCGGCGAGCTGCTCGGCAGGGTGCCGAAGTGCACACCTGAGGATGTCGAGCGCGCGGTCGAGCGGGCGCGCGAGGCGCAGGCGGCCTGGGCGAAGACGAGCTGGGACGAGCGCGAGCGCGTGCTGCTGCGCTTTCACGATCTCGTCATCGAGCGCCGCGACGAGCTGCTCGACCTGCTCCAGCTCGAGGGCGGCAAGGCGCGCGCGCACGCCTTCGAGGAGTTCCTCGACGTGGCGATTGTGGCGCGCTACTACGCGCGCACGGCCGAGCGCCACCTGCGTGCACGGCGGCGCCGCGGCGCCCTCCCGTTCCTGACCGCCGCCTGGGAGCATCACCACCCCGTCGGCGTCGTGGGCATCATCTCGCCCTGGAACTACCCGATCACGCTCTCGATCAGCGACGGCGTGCCGGCGCTGGCCGCCGGCAACGGCGTGGTCGTCAAGGCCGACAGCCAGACCCCGTTCGGAGCGCTGTGGGGAACCGCGCTGCTCGAGGAGGCCGGCCTGCCGGCGGGCCTCATGCAGGTGCTCACCGGATCGGGCGCCGAACTCGGCCCCGAGCTGATCGGCCGCGTGAACTACGTGATGTTCACAGGGTCCACCGAGGTGGGGCGCGGCGTGGCGAGCCAGGCCGCCGAGCGGCTGATCCCGAGCTCGATGGAGCTTGGCGGCAAGAACGCGATGATCGTGCTCGACGACGCCGACCTCGACCGCACCGTGGAGGGGGCCGAGCGCGCGATCTTCTCGAACGCAGGCCAGCTGTGCATCTCGATCGAGCGCGTCCTCGTGCACGAGTCGATCGCCGACGAGCTCACGCGCCGCCTTGTCGCGCATGTCGCGCGGATGCGGCTGGGCGCCGGCCTCGACTACGGCGACGACATGGGCTCGCTGATCTCGGCCGACCAGCTCGAGACCGTGCGCGGGCATGTCGACGACGCGGTCGGCAAGGGCGCGACGGTGCTCACCGGCGGCCGCTCCCGCCCCGACGTCGGCCCCTACTTCCACGAGCCGACGCTGCTCGCCGACGTGAGCCCCGAAATGAAGCTCTACGGCGAGGAGACGTTCGGCCCCGTCGCCGCGATCTCGCGCTTCTCGAGCGAGGACCAGGCCGTCGAGTGGGCCAACGACAGCCCCTTTGGGCTCAACTTCAGCGTCTGGACAGGCGACGGCGAGCGCGGACGGAGGCTCGCCCAGCGGCTCGAGGCCGGGACCGTCAACGTCAACGAGGGCTTCATCGCGGCCTGGGGATCGGTCGATTCGCCGATGGGCGGGATGAAGGACTCGGGCCTTGGCCGCCGCCACGGCGCCGAGGGGATTCTCAAGTACACCGAGTCCCAGACGATCGCGGTCCAGCGCGTCATGCCGATCGCGCCGCCGAGGTTCATCGGCCAGCGGCTCTGGTCGAGCCTGATGACGGCCGGGCTGCGCCTGCTGCGCCGTCTGCCGCTGCGCCGCTAGAGCTCCTGGCGGCATCGCGGCGCTAGCGCTGCTGCGGGGGCGATAGGGCTGCCGCTGCCGCGCTCGGACTACCGCAGCGGCGCCGGGACTGCCGCTGCGGAGCTGGGACTGCCGCTGCCGCGCCGGGCCTGCCGCCGCCGCGCCTGCCGCCGCGGCGAGACATCCGTCACCGACACGTGGGCCGCGCGTGTGCGAAGCGTGCGTCAAGCGAGTCTCTCGTAGCTGCGCCCTGCCGGTGGGTTGCCTTGGTCCCGGCATGCGGGACCAAGGTCACCCACCCCTTCCGGGCCGGCCCGTCCGGCCGCACGGGGCAGAGCGTTTCGTGACAGTTTCGCTCACGGAGGGCTCCGCTCGAGGCGGGTGCGGCTCGAAGCGGCCTACGCGCCCGGCGCCCGCCACGCGAACACGTTGCCGTGCGCCTCGCCCTCGAGCCCGAGCTCCTCGATCGCCTCGGTGACGCCGGGGTAGCCGGGGTGGCGGTAGTCGTGGAAGGCGATGATCGCGCCGGGGGCGAGGCGTGGGCGCCAGGCGGCGAACTCGGCGAGCGTCGGCTCGCGCTCGTGCGAGGAGTCGACGAAGAGGAAGTCGATGTCCGACTCGCCGGCGGCCGCGACCTCGCCTGAGCGCTGCTCGAGGCGGATCCGCTCCCGCTCTCCCGGACGCAGCAGCGACAGGTAGTGCTCGCGCTCGCCACGTGTGACCGGGTCGAAGGAGACGACGTGGCGCGTGGGCTCCGCGAGCGCGAGCGCGATCGTGCTCCAGGCCGTGCCCGTCCCGAGCTCGGCGACCCGCGATCGTCCACTCGCGAGCTCGAGCAGCGTCGCGAGCTCGTGCGGCCGCGCGGCCGAGTCGAGCGAGAAGCGGTCGTCCGCGCGCCGCGCCGTCCAGACCGCGTGGGCGTAGAAGATCGCAACGCGCGCGGGCAGCGGCCGCAGGCTCCAGAGGACGCGCGCGTACCAGAGGGCTGTGCGGGCGCGAGCGCGAAGGCCGGTGCCGCCGCTCGTCCCGCCGCCGCTTGCGTCCGCACCGCGGCCGCCCGCCGCCTCGTCGCCGGTGGCGTCCGCCTCGCGGCCGCCGCTCGTCCTGCCGCTGCTGGCCTCCCCTTCGCCTCTCCCATTGCCGGCCATCGCAGAGGGCGATGCTACGTAGCCGCTCGCACGGGATCGCGGGCGCCCGCGCGCACCCCTGCCGCGGCGGCCATAATCCCCCGATGCTGCTCGCCGTCGACGTCGGCAACACCCAGACGCACGTCGGCATGTTCCGCGGCGAGGAGCTCGTCGAGCACTGGCGCTTCGCCACCTTCCGCCGCGCCACCGCCGACGAGCTCGCGACGCAGCTCACCAACCTGCTCGGCCTGCGCGAGCTGCGGCTGCGCGAGGTCGACGGGGCGATCGTCTCCTCGACCGTGCCGCAGCTGGCGCACGAGTACGAGCAGCTGTCGGAGCGCTACCTCGGCGGGGCGCTCGCGGTGGTCGGGTCGGGCCTGCGCACTGGCATGCCGATCCGCACCGAGTTCCCGCAGGAGCTCGGCGCCGACCGCCTCGTCAACGCCGTCGCCGCCTACGAGCGCTACCACGCGGCGTGCGTCGTGATCGACTTCGGCACGGCGATCACCTACGACTCGGTCTCGGCGGAGGGCGAGTACCTCGGCGGCATCATCGCGCCCGGCGTCGAGATCTCGCTCGAGGCGCTCTCCGAGCGCGCCGCCAAGCTGCCCAAAGTCGACCTTGCGCCGCCGCAGGAGCTGATCGGGCGCAGCACGCAGGCGTCGATCCGCTCGGGCGTGATCTACGGCTTCGCCGGGCAGGTCGACGGAATCGTCGGCCGCCTGCGCGACGAGCTCGGCGAGCAGGCCGAAGCGATCGCTACCGGAGGCCTCGCGGACGCGATCGTGCCCTTCTGCGAGGAGGTCGAGGAGGTCGACGACCTGCTCACGCTCACCGGCCTGCGGCTGATCTGGGAGCGCTCGCGGGGGTAGAGGGAGGCCACGAGGCCCGCTCGGGGAGGCTACGAGGCCGCTCGGGGAGGCCACGAGGCGCTCAGGGAGGCAACGAGGCGCTCAGGGAGGCCACGAGGCGCCCGCGGCAGCCCGCCGCGAGCTAACTTTCTCCCGCGTGCGCTCGCTTGACTCCCCCTGGACCCTCGGCGGCATCGAGATCGCCAACCGCGTCGTGCTCGCCCCGCTGGCGGGCATCGGCAACTGGTTCGTGCGCCTGCAGGCAAAGCGCCACGGCGCCGGGCTCGTCGTCTCCGAGATGGTCTCGAGCTTCGGCGTCCGCTACGGCGACCGCCGCACGCTCGACCAGTTCCTGCGCATCCATCCCGACGAGCATCCCGTCGCGATCCAGCTCTTCGGCCAGGACGCCGAGGTGATGCGGATCGCAGCCGAGCGCACCGCCGAGGCGGGCGCCGACCTGATCGACCTCAACATGGGCTGCCCGGTGCGGAAGGTGTGCAAGACGGGCGCGGGCGCGTCGCTCATCGAGGAGCCCGACCGCGCGGTTGCGATCGCGAAGGCGGCCGGCGAGGGGAGCGGCCTGCCGGTAACGGTGAAGCTCCGCTCGGGGCTCCGTCCCGGCGAGCCGACCGGCGCGCGGCTCGCGCGGCGCCTAGTCGAGGAGGCGGGCGTCGCGGCGATCGGCGTTCACCCGCGCGCGGCCGTGCAGCAGCACCAGGGCGAGCCCGACTACGCGCGCGTCGCGGCGCTCGGCGCGTCGCTCGGCGCGCCC
>JBBSNQ010000103.1:0-5492 GCA_038232575.1 Solirubrobacterales bacterium
ACCACCGCCGGCACCGACAGCAGGAACGAGAAGCGCGCGGCCGTCGTGCGATCGAAGTCGAGCAGCAGACCCGCAGAGATAGTCGCGCCCGAGCGCGAGACGCCGGGACTGAGTGCGAGCGCCTGTGCGAACCCGATCGCCACGCCGTCGCGCAGGCGGATCGACCCGAGCTCGCGGCCGCGCGCGCCGACCCGCTCGGCGAGCAGCAGCACGAGCCCGAGCCCGATCAGCGCGAGGGCGATCACGTACAGGTTGCGGGCGCTGGTCTCGATCGTGCCCCTGAAAAGCAGCCCGAAGACCGCCACGGGCAGCGTCCCGATCAGGATGTACCAGCCCAGCCGGGCGTCGAGATCGCGGCGGCGGCGCGGCTCGCGCAGCGAGCGGAGCCAGGCGCGCCCGATCCGCAGCAGATCCTCGCGGAAGTAGATCAGCACGGCGGCCATCGTCCCGAGCTGCGTCACCGCGGTGAAAAGGGCGCCCGGGTCCTCCCACCCGACGAGTGCGGGGACTATGCGCAGGTGCGCGGTGCTCGAGATCGGCAGGAACTCGGTGAGGCCCTGGACGATCCCGAGGACGATCGCCTCGAGGAGGGACACGGTCGCGAGAGACTAGGGAGCGGCGGTGGCGCCGCACGGAGCCGGCCAGATCCGCGAGGCTGGCAAGCTCCAGTCCAGGGAGGGTCGGGCTAGGACGATTCGCGCTCGCGAAAGCGGCGGCGGGACTCCTCTATCTCCTCCCAGGCATCCTCGCGCGAGGACCAGCCCTCGACCGTCACCGACTTCTGCTCGAGGTCCTTGTAGATCGAGAAGAAGTGGGTGATCTCGTCGGTGTAGGACTTCGGAAGGTCCTCGAGCGACTCGAGCTTGTTCCAGCCCGGGTCCTCGCCCGGGACGCAGAGGATCTTGTGGTCCGGCCCCTTCTCGTCGGACATCTTGAACAGCGCGATCGGCTTCGCCTCGATCACGCATCCCGGGAAGGTGGGCTCCGAGACGCAGACCATCACGTCGAGCGGGTCGTCGTCCTCGGCCCAGGTGTCCGGTATGTACCCGTAGTCGGTCGGGTAGACGACGGAGGAGAACAGCAGCCGGTCGAGCTTGATCGCGCCGAGCTCCTCATCCCATTCGTACTTGTTGCGGCTCCCCTTGGGGATCTCGACGATGCATTTGAGGTAGGACTTGCTCACTTGCGGGCGAGCCTATCGGTCGGGGGCAGAACGGGTCGCGCGGGGCGGGGGCCGGGTCGCGCCGGTCGGGCGCCGGGTCCGCGGGTCGGGGCCGGGCGGTCGCCCGGGTCGAGAGTCGAGCGATCGCGCGGGCGGACTGAACGCGCCGCCGCCGGCCGCCCTCGGGCCAATCGGGTCGGCGCTCGGCCGCCGCGGCCGGTAAGGTGCGCTCGATGCGGGCCCGCGTACGTCAGGCTGCTTCGCACGGCCTCGTGGCCGTGCCGCTCGGCCTCGCCCTCGCCCTCGCGCTCGACGTGCCGGCGATCGCGCGCGACAACGGCGAGGGCCTGCTCGGCGAGACCGACGACAAGATCGTGACCGCCTTCGGCCTCGGCGTCGTCGTCTTCTTCCTCGTCGTGGTCGTGCTCGGCAGCATGATTCAGGACGGGCTCGAGCGCCGCAAGGACGCCCGCAAGGCGGCGGCGCTGCGCCAGCGTACGAGCTGGTAGGCATCGGCGCAGGTAAGCGCTTGCCCGACGAGCCGGTCACCTACGAGCGCCACGGGGCGGCCGCGATCCTGACGATCGACCGGCCCGAGCGGCGCAACGCGGTCGACGGGCCGACGGCGGCGCTGCTCGGCGAGGGCTACGAGCGCTTCGAGGCCGACGAGCAGGCGCGCGTGCTCGTGCTCACCGGAGGAGGCGAGCTCGCCTTCTGCGCCGGCGCCGACCTGAAGGCGATCGAGAGCTTCGCCCCCAGGCTCGACCTGCCCGAGGGCCCGCTCGGCTTCACGCGCTGTACCCCCTCGAAGCCGACGATCGCCGCCATCTCGGGCTGGTGCCTGGCGGGCGGACTCGAGCTAGCGCTCTGGTGCGACCTGCGCATCGCGACCGCCGGCTCCACGCTCGGCCTGCCCGAGCGGCGTTGGGGCGTGCCGCTGATCGACGGCGGCACCCAGCGGCTGCCGCGCATCGTCGGACTCGGCCGAGCACTCGAGCTCGTGCTCACCGGACGCATGGTCGCCGCCGAGGAGGCCCTCGCGATCGGCCTCGTGACCGAGATCGTCGAGCCGGGCCGCCACCTCGAGCGCGCGCTCGAGCTTGCCGAGGCGCTCGCCGGCTTTCCGCAGGAGACGATGCTCTCCGACCGCCGTGCCCTGCTCGAGGGTGTCGGGACCACGCTCGCCGACGGGCTCGTGCGCGAGGCCGAGACCGGGCGCGAGGTCTTCGAGGTCGCCCAAGCGGGCGCGGCCCGCTTCGCTGGCGGCGAGGGCCGCGGCGGCGCCGGCGTCTGAGCGCCGGGCGCGGGCCCGGCTCCTGAGGCAGCCGCTAGGGGCGAGCGCCGGCGTCCCGAGCGACGCAGCGTCAGAACGATCAGAGGCGGAAGACCGGCACGAGCCGCTTCTCGTGCTCGGCCTCGATGCGCGCGATCACCTCGACGTGGTCCTCGAGGCCCGACCCGCGCAGCTTCGTCGCCAGCAGCTCGTCGAGCTGGAAGATGCCCGAGGAGTTGTTCATGTCGACCTCGATGCGCACGGCGCGATCCTCGCCGGCCTCGATCCGGACCTCGTCGATCGCGGCCGCCGAGAGCGAGTGGATGTTCGTCCTGCCCGCCTCGAACGGCACGCGCGAGCGCCCCTTCGCCATGTCGAGCGCATCGGCGACGCGCACGATCCCGGCCTCGAGCGTGAGCGGATCGCCGCGGCGGCGGTGGCCGATGATCGCGTGCAGGGCCTCCGAGGCCACCACCGTGCGCTCCGGCTCGCGGTAGGTGTCGGCGAGCAGCTCGTCGAGCTTTCGCGCCGCGAGAAACAGGCTGTAGGACTCGTGGTCGGTGCGGTGGATCGCCATCCCCGTGCAATGGAGCAGGCTCGCAGCGGCGAGCACTACCTCGGCGTCGTGCGGGCGCATCCCATAGTCGCTCACCATCGCCGGCTCGATCCCCCGCCGCTGCATGAGCCGGAAGAGCCGCAGCGCGATGTTGAGCACGATCTGGATGTGAACCCACGAGTGATCGGACATCCCCAGCCGCGTCGCGTTGACGCTGGCGACGTGCCACCACGCCTTGAGCTGCTCGTCCTCGTTCGCCGCCCGGAGCAGCTTGTCGAGGCGACGGTTGCCGCGCGTCGGCACCGCGATCCGCACCGCGGTTAGAGCGTCGCGCGGGCGCACGGGCGCAGCGCGCTCGCCGGGGTCGCCCTGCTCGCTATCGGACATGCCCTCCATCTCGGGCCATCGTAGGACCTGCCATAGGCTTCGAACGTGACCGTCCGGAGCGCCGCAGAGCCGCCCGCGATCGTGATCGAGGATCTGCGCAAGAGCTACGGCTCGGTCGAGGCGGTGCGTGGAATCTCGCTCACGGTCGCCCGCGGCGAGGTCTTCGGCCTGCTCGGCCCGAACGGCGCCGGCAAGACGACGACCGTCGAGGTGCTCGAGGGCTACCGGCGGCGCTCCGGGGGCAGCGTCTCGGTGCTCGGGCACGATCCGGCGGATCGCTCCCGCGCGCTGCGCGAGCGGATCGGCATCGTGCTGCAGGGCGGCGGCTTCTATCCGCGCCTCGAGGTCGGCGAGGCCGTTGCGCACTTCGCCGCCCTCTACCCCGCTCCGCGCGACCCCGCCGAGACCGTCGCCCTGGTTGGGCTCGGCGCCGAGGAGCGCGTGCGGGTGCGCGAGCTCTCGGGAGGCCAGCGCCGCCGCCTCGATCTCGCGCTCGCGCTCGTCGGCGACCCGGAGCTGATCTTCCTCGACGAGCCTACGACCGGCTTCGACCCGGCGGCTAGACGTGCTGCCTGGCAGACGATCCGCACCCTCCGCGAGCTCGGCAAGACCATCTTCCTCACCACCCACTACCTCGACGAGGCCCAAGCGCTCGCCGACCGGGTGACGATCGTCAAGGACGGCGTCGTCGTGGCCGAGGGCCCTCCCGGAGCGCTCGGCTCCGGGGACGGCGCCTACCAGGTCGCCTACGAGCGCGATGGGCGGCGCGTCGAGCACCGCACGGTCGACCCGACGCGGCTGCTCAACGAGCTGACCTCCGAGGCGCTCGCGGGCGGATGGCGGCTCGAGGGTCTGACGGTCAATCGCCCGACGCTCGAGGACATCTACCTCGAGCTCACCGAGGAGTCTGACCCACTACCAACCGAGGAGGCGGCGGAATGAGGTCGGCCGGGCTGCTCTGGCGCGAGTATCGCTTCGAGCGCAGGCTTTTCTGGCGCAACCCGAGTGCCGCCTTCTTCAGCTTCCTGCTGCCACTCGTCCTGCTCTTCCTGGTGGCTTCGATCTTCGCGCGCGACCGCGCCGAGCTGGACGTCTTGGTCCCCGGCATCGCAGGCCTCGCCGTGCTCGGGGCGACCTTCACCGCGCTCGCCTACAACGTCACCTTCCTGCGCGAGCAAGGGATCCTCAAGCGCGTGCGCGGCACCCCGCTCCCGGCAAGCGCCTACGTGGGCGGGCTGCTCGCCTCGGCGGTCCAGAACGCGATCGCTCAGGTCGCGTTGATCGTCGCGATCGGCCATGTCGTCTACGGCCTCCCCTGGCCGCGCGACCCGCTCGCACTGGTCGCGTTCACGGCGCTCGGCGTCATCTGCTTCGCGGCGCTGGGAATCGCCTTCTCGCACGCCATACCAAACTCCGACTCGGCAGCGGCCTACGTCAACGCGGTCTTTCTGCCGACGATCCTGATCTCGGGCGTCTTCTTCTCGGCGCGCTCGCTGCCGCCCGTTCTCGAGGGCGTCGCGCAGGCCCTGCCGCTCAAGCACGTGATCGACGGCCTCGCGGGGGCGATCCTCACGACCGACGGCTTCGCCGGCAACGCCTCCGCGTTCGTCGTCGTCGCGCTCTGGTCTCTCGCAGGGCTCGTGCTCGCGGTGCGCTACTTCCGCTGGGAGTAGGTCACCCAGCCGGCCGGCCCATCACCCTCGAACGCCACCGGCGTGCGCGCGAGCGCGCCCGCCTCGAACTCGTCCTGCATGAGCCGCAGGACGGCGCAGTCGCGGGGGCCCTCGGGGTGCAGGTGCCAGGCGCGCAGCACCCCTTCCTGTACGAAGCCGAGCCGCTCGAGCGCGCGGATCGAGCGCCCGTTAACAGGATTGGCGAGCGCGCTGACGCGCAGGAGCCCGAGCTTGCGGAAGGCAAGGGCGAGCACACGCGCCTTCGACTCCGCGTTCGCCCCCGTGCCCCAGAAGCGCCGGCCGAGCCACGTGCCGACCACGGCGCGGCGATCGCGCTGGGAGAGCTCGCTGAGGCCGGTGATGCCGATCGGTCGATCCTCGGCATCGACGATCGCGAGCTCGAGCCGCTCGCCGCGAATGCGCGCGGGCCGCAGGGACTCG
>JBBSNQ010000104.1:0-5386 GCA_038232575.1 Solirubrobacterales bacterium
CCGGCGGACACCGTCTACGGCTTGGCGTGCGCGCCCGACTCGCGCGCCGCGCTCGAGCGCCTATACCGGCTCAAAGGCCGCCCAGCAGAGCAGCCCGCGGCGGTGATGTTCTTCGATACCGAGGCTGCGCTCGACGCGCTGCCGGAGCTCGGGCCGGCGCTGCGGGCGGCGCTTGCCCGCCTGCTGCCGGGCGCTTTGACCCTGCTGCTTCCGAACCCGCGCCGGCGCTATCCACTCGCCTGCGGCCCCGAGCCCGAGCGCCTCGGCTTGCGCATACCCGCCCTCACCGGCGAGCTAGCGCCGCTCGCGGCCGCGCCGGGCCCCGTGCTGCAGTCGAGCGCCAACCGCTCGGGCGCCGCGGACGCCCGCCGGCTCGCGGACGTCGATCCCGTGATTCGCGCGGGAGTCGACGTGGCGCTCGACGGCGGCGAGCTCCCCGGCACACCCTCTACGGTGGTCGATCTGAGCGCCTACGAGTCAGACCGCAGCCTTCAGATCCTCCGCGAGGGGGCCGTCTCCGCGCAGGAGATCCGCGCCGCGCTGGTAGGTTGAGGGCATGAACGAGATCGCCGCTGACTACTTCGGGCGCCACGTCGATGAGGTCGATCCCGAGATCGCCCAGGTGCTCGAGGACGAGCTCGGGCGCCAAGAGCGCACCCTCGAGATGATCGCCTCGGAGAACTTCGTGCCCCAGGCCGTGCTCGACTGCCAGGGCTCGGTGCTCACCAACAAGTACGCCGAGGGCTACCCGGGCCGCCGCTACTACGGCGGCTGCGAGCACGTCGACGTCGCCGAGCAGCTGGCGATCGACCGCGCCAAGGCGCTCTTCGGCGCCGAGCACGCGAACGTGCAGCCGCACGCCGGCGCGCAGGCCAACGCGGCCGTCTACCACGCGCTGATCCAGCCCGGCGACGGTATTCTCGGCATGCGCCTCGATCACGGCGGCCACCTGACCCACGGCATGAAGATCAACTTCTCGGGCCGCCTCTACGAAGTCAGCACCTACGGCGTGCGCGAGTCGGACGGCCTGGTCGACATGGACGAGGTCGAGCGGGTGGCGCGCGAGCAGCGGCCGAAGATCGTGGTCGCCGGCTGGTCGGCCTACCCGCGGCAGCTCGACTTCGCGGCCTTCCGCGAGATCGCGGACTCGATCGGCGCGCTGCTGTTCGTCGACATGGCTCACTTCGCCGGCCTCGTGGCCGCGGGCGAGCATCCGAGCCCGGTCCCGCACGCCGACGTCGTCACGACTACGATCCACAAGACGCTCGGCGGCGCGCGCGGGGGGGTCATCCTCTGTCGCGAGGAGCACGCGAAGAAGATCAACTCGGCGGTCTTTCCCGGCCAGCAGGGCGGACCGCTCATGCACGTGATCGCCGCCAAGGCGGTCGCGCTGCGGGTGGCGGCGTCCGAGATCTTCAACGAGCGCCAGCGGCGCACCCGTGCAGGTGCCCGCGCGCTCGCAGAGGAGCTCATGAGCGCCGGCGTCGACGTGCTCACCGGCGGCACCGATGTGCACCTGGCGCTCGTCGACCTGCGCGACTCGGAGCTCGACGGCCAGCAGGCCGAGGACCGCCTGCACGACATCGGCATCACCGTCAACCGCAACGCGATCCCGTTCGACCCGAGGCCGCCGGCCGTCTCTTCGGGCCTGCGGATCGGCACCTCGGCGCTCGCCACGCGCGGGCTGGGGGAGCCCGAGCTGCGCGAGATCGGCCAGATCATCGCCGAGGCGCTCACCGGCGACTTCGACGAGTCGGCGCGCGCCGAGCTCTCCGGCCGCACGCGCGCGCTCGCCGAGCGCCACCCGCTCTACCCGCAGCTCGTCCCCGCGGCCGCCTGATACAGCGGCGCAGTCGCGGGGCACGGCCGTCCGCCTGGCGGCCGCGCTCTCATCCGGCATGCTTGGCTGAGCGGCGCTTTGGCTTGACCCGCCGGCCCGGCGGCTACGCTGCGAGGGCGATGAGTATCGCCGCCCTCTGGGCCTTTCTGGTCGCGGGTGCGGTCACGCTGCTCGCGACACCGCTGGCGGGCCGGCTCGCGTTCGGCGTCGACGCCGTCGACCACCCGAAGGAACGCGGCATGCACAGCGAGCCGAAGCCCCGCCTCGGCGGCCTCGCGATCCTCGCCGGCGTGCTCGTGGCCGGCGCGATCTTCCTCGCGCGCACGCCCGAGACGAGCGGCATCCTGCTCGGGGCGGCGGCGATCGCGCTGCTCGGCGCCGTGGACGACATGCGGCCCGTCGCCCCGCTGTCGAAGCTCGCGGCGCAGGTCGGCGCCGCGCTCGTGCCCGTGGTGTACGGCGTGCGGGTCGACCACATCACGCTCCCGTTCGTCGAGCCGTTCAACCTGGGTATCGCCGGGGCTCCGCTGACCGTGCTCGGCATCGTCGCGGTGATGAACGTCGTCAACTTCACCGACGGCGTCGATGGACTTGCCGCCGGCGTCTGCGCGATCGGTGCGGCGACCTTCGCGGCGATCGCGCTCTCGCTGGGCCGCTTCGACGCCGGCGTGCTTGCCGCGCTGACCGCGGGCGCCGCGCTCGGTTTCCTCGTCCACAACTTTCCGGCCCGACCCGGGGGCGCGTCGATCTTCATGGGCGACTCGGGCTCGCTGCTGCTCGGGCTGCTGCTCGCGTGCGTGGCCGTGCAGGGGGTGCTGAAAACGGCGGCGGTCGTCGGGCTCTTCTTCCCGCTCGTGATCCTCGCGGTGCCGTTCCTCGACACCCTCTTCGTCGTAGCCAAGCGCCTCAAGCATCGCCGCAAGGTGTACGAGGCCGACCGCTGGCACTTCCACCATCGCTTTGCGAACATCGGCTTCACGCCGTTAAAGACAGTGCTCTACGTCTACGCGTGGACGCTCGTGCTCGCAGCGCTGGCACTGGCGCTCGCCTTTGTGCCCTACTCCGACGACGCCGGACGCCTGAACGCGGGCTGGAGCGTCGTGACCGCCGCGTTCGGAGTGCTGGCACTCGTCGCGAGCGTGTATCTCGTGTACGTGCTCGAGATCCTCAAGTTCACACGCTGGCGCGAGCGCACGCTGCGGCGGACGGGGGCGAACGGCGCCGGACGGCTCTCCGACGATGAGGTGCAGGCCGAGATCCGCCGCGAGGTCGAGACGGGCGAGTTCGGCCCGGTGGGGTCGGATTAGCCCCGGCGCGTAGGGGCCCCGCTCGCCCGGCCCCATGGTTCGGGGCGGCTACGCCCGCTGAACGCGACGCGAACCCGCTACCCGCCGATCCGGCGGAAGAGCGGCCGGGGTAGGTGGCGCAGCAGCGCCATAACGAAGCGGAGCACGGGCGGCGCCCAGACCGTCTCCGAGCCGCGGCGCAGGCCGCGCATGACCTCCTCGGCGACCGAGTCGGGATCGGTCGCGAACGGCGCGGCGTCGAGGTGGGCCGTCATCTTCGTGCGCACGAAGCCCGGGCGAACGACCATTACGCGGACGCCGCTGCCGGCCAGCGAGTCGCCGAGCCCCTGCGCGAACCCGTCGAGCCCGGCCTTGCTTGCCCCGTAGACGAAGTTGGCGGCGCGCACGCGCTCACCGGCCACCGAAGAGAGCACGACGAGCATGCCGTGGCCCTGGCGCCTGAGGCGCTCGGCTGCGGCGATGCTGGCGCTGACGGCGCCGACGAAGTTCGTGCGCGCCACCGCTGCTGCGGCGGCGGGCTCGCGAGCGCTGCGGCTCGCCTCGCCGAGCTCGCCGAACGCGACGAGCACGAGATCGATGTCGCCTGAGCGCGCGAAGACCTCGTCGGCGAAGGCCTCGTGCTGTTCCGGCTCGTCGGCCTCGAAGCGGGCGGTCTCGACCGTCTGCGCCCCGGCCGCCCGCAGCTCGGCGGCGGGCTCCTCGAGACGCTCGGGCGAGCGGCCGGCGAGGATCACGGTGCGCGTCCGCTCGGCGACCAGCGCGCGCGTGATCGCCAGCGCGATCTCCGAGCCGCCCCCGAGCACGAGCATCGACTGGACCGAGCCGAGCGCGTCCCTCATGCGGCCACGCTGCTCTTGCCGCCATCGCTGCCGGCCGGCGCTGCCGCGCTGCCGCTCCGTGCCTGCCGGCCGAGCGCCGCGGCCTTCTCGACCCCGCCGCAGAGCCCGAGCCTCCGCCCGAGGTCCGAGCGCATGACCCCGTCTGGATCGAGCCGCGCGCGTATCTCCCGCCAGCGTCCGACCTCGGGATACATCGCCTCGAGCAGGTCGGGACGCAGGCGCGAGTCCTTTGCCAGGTAGACCCGGCCGCCCGCGGCTGCCACGAGCCCGTCGAGACCGTCGAGCAGCTGCGCGAGGCCGTCGGCGCCGGCCGGAATGTCGAGCGCCAGCGTCCAGCCCGGGATCGGAAACGAGAGCAGCCCGGAGCTCGCGGGGCCGAAGCGCTTGAGCACGGCGAGAAACGACGGCACGCGCGCGGCGCTCAGGCGCTCGAGCGCCTCGCGCAGCGCCTGCTCGGCGCCGAACGGCACGACGAGCTGGTACTGCAGGAAGCCGCGCTCGCCATAGAGGCGGTTCCAGCCGCGGATGCCGTCGAGCGGGTAGAAGAACTCCGCCAGCGGCCGCAGCCGTCCGCGCTCCTCGCGCGGAGCGCGGCGGAAGTAGAGCTCGTTGAAGGCACCGACCGTTGTGCGGCCCAGCAGTCCGGACGGCATCCAGGCAGGCGCTCGCGGTGCCGCGCCTTGGGTGATCCGCAGGGCCTCGGAGCGGCGCTCCGCCGGCAGGTCGTCCAATCGGGCGTGGTCGCCGCGAATCAGCACAGAACGGCCGAGGCGGCCTCCACCCGCGAGGCAGTCAATCCACGCCACGGAGTAGCGGTAGCCCGCGTCGCCCCGCTCCATGCGATCGAGCACGTCGTCGAGGTTGTTCGCGCGCTCGGTGTCGACGCGAATGCTCGCCGTCTGGACGGGCAGCAGCCGCAGCGTTGCACGCACGATCACCCCCGTCAGGCCCATCCCGCCGGCGGTCGCCCGGAACGCGTCGGGATCGCCGTGCGGTGTCACCTCGAGCCGCTCGCCGGATGGGGCGAGCAGCGTGAAGGAGACGACGTGATCGCAGAAGGACCCGTCGCGGTGGTGGTTCTTGCCGTGGATGTCGGAGGCGATCGCGCCGCCGACGCTCACGTAGCGGGTGCCGGGCGATACGCGCAGGAACCACCCGAGCGGCACGAGCGCCCCGATCAGCGCGGCGAGCGAGACGCCGGCGTCTACAGAGACCTCGCCTGCCTCGAGGTCGAGCTCGTGGATGCTCGCCAGCTCGCCCATCGCAAGAACGGCGCCACCCGCGTTCTGTGCCGCATCGCCGTAGGAGCGGCCCAGGCCGCGCGCGATCAACCCGCGCTCGCCCGGCGCGTGCACGAGCCGCTCGACCTCGGCTGCCACCCGCGGCCGGTGCACCGACGC
>JBBSNQ010000105.1:0-5374 GCA_038232575.1 Solirubrobacterales bacterium
CTCCAGACCGGCTCGACCGAAGGGCTGGACACCGACGAGGACATCGACGACGCGATGGCCGAGGTCGACTTCGGCGCCCTCGACGACGACCGCCAGCTCCACCTCTCGGCCGGCTGCGAGGAGGCCGAGGGCGCCGACGAGGGCTGCGAGCAGGCGCGCATCGCCCCCTCCGGTCTCGCTCTGTTCGAGGGCGTTCGCCCATCGGAGTTCCCGCAGTACGGCGGCGAGTTGCAGCCCTACCTGATCACGATCCCGCCCGGCTACGATGGCGAGCCCACCGGCCTGACCTTCTCGCTGCACTCGCTCGGAGGCGGATACACGCAGTACAAGGTCTTCTCCCCCAACCAGCTGCGCCAGTTCGGCGACGAGCGCGACAACCTTGTCGTGACGACGCTCGGCCACGGCCCGGCCGGCTGGTACCTCGACGAGGCCGAGTCGGACTTCTTCGAGATCTGGGCCGACGTGGCACGCAGCTTCGAGCTGGACTCCGAGCGCGTCGCGCTCAGCGGCTACTCGATGGGCGGCTACGGCACCTACAAGCTCGCCTCCGACTATCCCGATCTCTTCGGCAAGGCGTTCACGACCGTCGGCCCGCCGGCGCGGGGAAGCTGGGAGCCGCAGCCGCGGGCTGGGCCCTACCCGCCCCCCAACAGCGACGCGGGCGGCCCGTCGCAGGACACCAACTCGAACCCCCTGCTCGAGAACCTGCGCTGGGTGCCGTTCCTGACCTGGGCGAGCGAGGAGGACGAGCTCGTGCCCTACGTCGGCCCCACGCGCCAGCAGGACCGCTTCGACTCCGAGCAGCTGCGCTCCGAGCTCTGGACTTTCCAGGGCGACCACTTCACCCTCGCCGTGCTCGACGCGTGGGACGGCGCGCGCGACTTCCTCGAGGAGGACGGACTCAATGGCGACGGCTCCGAGGTGGTCCGCGATCCGAGCCGGGTCAACTACGCGTTCCTGCCCGCCGCCGACCGTCCCGAGCTTGGACTGCTCCACGACCACGCCTACTGGGCGTCCGAGCTGCGCGCGCGTGACGAGGATCCCGGCGGCGGCGAGCAGTTCGTCATCGGCTGTCCGGGGATCCCGGACCAGAGCGTGTGCCCGGCCCGCGGCGAGATCGACGCCCGCAGCCTCGCCTTCGGGGAGGGCGATCCCATGACCCAGCCCGTCGCCGACCTCCTATACCCCGGACCGCCGAGCCCGGCGCCGATCCGGGGCACCGAGTGGACCGAGATACCGAGCGTCGAGGCCGAGAACGCGCTCGAGGTCTCGCTCGACAACGTCGGCGAGGCGGTGATCGACGGGCCGCGCGCCCGCCTCGACGGCAGCAGCAGGCTGCGCGTGCGGATCGCAAGCGACGGCGACGGCCGCATGCGCCTGAACCTGCCGCTGCCGGAGGGGGCCGAGGCCCGGCTGGTCGACGAGAGCGACGCCGAGCCGGATGACGGTGGGCCGCTTGCGCTCGGCGCTCGGTCGCGCGCGGCCGGTGCGGGCACGAGCGCCGATGCGGGCACGAGCGCCCGTGCAGCCCAGTTCCAGGCGCGCGGTGAGGACGCGCCGAGGGTCGACCTCGACCGCGACGGGGCGACCTTCATCGTCGAGGCCGGGACACGCGAGTACGTGATCAGCGGCGGTGGTGGTGGCGGCGGCAACGGAGACTCCGGCGGCGGGGACTCCGACGACGACGATGATGACGACGGGCCCGGCGACGGCTCGGGCCAGGGCAGCCTCAGCGGGCAGGGCTCAGCGCGCTGCCTGCCACGCGGGCTCACGGCAGGGCGCGGGGGCATCGGGCCGCTGCTCCTCGAGCGAACGCGCACCCAGACCCTCACCGGAGCGGTCGCCCCGATCAGGCGCACGCCGCTTGCCTTCCGCTACTGCGTGGAGGGCGGTGGACGGGTGTATGTGGCCTTCTCGGGGCCTGCGCCGCTTGGCAAGTCGGGCATCGTCATATCTGTCTCGCCCGAGCACAAGCTGCGCGGGATCGGGCGCGGGTCGAGCAGGGCCGCGCTTGGGCGCGCCTTCCCGCACGCCGAGCGCCTCGGCGCTCGCAGGCTGACCGCGAAGCTGCGCGGCGGCGGGCGCGTGGTCTTCGGCTTAAGCCGCAGCGGCAGGGTGCGCTACGTGGCGATCGTCGGCGCGGGGATGGACGAGAACGCGCGCCTGCTTCGCTCCTACCTGCGGGCGGTGCGGTTGTAGGGAGGCGCGGCGTGCGCTGAGGCTCGCGGCGAGCCCGCCCCCGCTCTACAGCACGCTCACGCTCGCGCCCGCCGGCGCGAACTGCACACGGCGGACCTCGCAGTCCGGCGCCTCCGAGCGCAGGCGCTCGAACAGGCTGCCGGTCTGCTCCCAGTGCGACCAGAAGAGCACCGTTGGACCCGCGCCGGAGATCGAGGCGCCAACGGCGCCAAGCTCCGAAGCACGGCGCAGGAGCTCCATCGACCGTGGGTAGAGCGGCTCGCGACGAGGCTGATGCAGCCGATCCGCGAGGCCGCGCCCGACGAGGTCGAGGTCGCCGGTCGAGAGCCCGCGCACGAGCAGCGCGGCGTGCGCAGCATTGTGCACCGCGTCGGCGATCGGCACCTCCGCGGGCATCGCCGCGCGCGCCTCCTGCGTGGGCACCCGCTCGGGCGGGATGACGAGGACTCCCTCGAGGCCCGGCATCGGATCGAAGCGGTCGGTCGTCCGGCCCGTGCAGATGACGAAGCCGCCGCGCGGCGCGGCGGCCGCGTTGTCCGGGTGGCCCTCGAGCCGTACCGCGTGCTCGAAGATCGGAGCATCGAGCTCGAACATGTGGTCGGCCGCGGCGAGGCCGGCGAGAATCGCCGCCGCGCTCGAGCCGAGGCCCGCCTCGAGCGGGATCTCCGAGCGGCAGGAGAAGCTGAGACCGTCAGCGGGATGCAGCGCCTCGAAGGCGCGTACGCAGAGGTTCGACCGGTCGAGCGGGACGCCGGGCACGTTCGAGCTGATCGAGAACGTCGAACTCTCCTCGACCTCGAGCTCGAGCGACAGCGACAGCGCGGCGGCGAGCGAATCGTAGCCTGGGCCCAAGTTGGCGGTGGAGGCGGGCACCGTCACGAGGCGGTGGCGCTTCACCGGCTCGGACCCTCGGCGCTCACCCTCCGAGCACCGCCCGCTCTACGGCACCCACATCCACCTCGCAGGGAACGACCGACTGCGCGCTGTCGAGCGCAGAGCCCGGATCCTTGAGCCCGTGACCGGTCAGCACGCACACGACGGTGCCCTCCGCGCCGTACTTGAGCAGGCCGGCGACCGCCGCGGCGCAGGAGGGCTCCGCGAAGACCCCCTCGCGCGAGGCGAGCAGCGAGTAGGCGTCGAGGATCTCCCGGTCGGAGACCGCGCGGATCTCACCGCGCGAGGCCGTGACCACGTTCATCGCGTCCTCCCAGCGGGCCGGATTGCCGATCCGGATAGCCGAGGCGACCGTCTCGGGCGCCTCGACCGGCGCGCCGCGCACGAGCGGGGCCGCCCCTTCCGCCTGGTAGCCGTGCATGCGGGGCGCCTCGCCGTACTCGGTGAAGCCGCGCCAGTACGCGGTGATGTTGCCGGCGTTCCCCACCGGAATCGCGAGCACGTCGGGCGCCGATCCAAGCTCGTCGCAGATCTCGAACGCGGCGGTCTTCTGGCCCTCGATGCGGAACTCGTTGACCGAGTTCACCAGGGAGATCCGGTTGCGCTCGACGACCTTGCGCACGAGCTCGAGCGCCTGGTCGAAGTTGCCGCGCAGCGCGACCACGCGCGCTCCGTGCATCAGCGCCTGCGCGAGCTTCCCCGTCGCGATCTTGCCCTCCGGCACGATCACCGCCCCGCGCAGGCCCGCGCGGGCGGCATAGGCGGCGGCGCTGGCCGCTGTGTTGCCGGTCGATGCGCAGATGATGGCCTCCGCCCCCTCGCCGATCGCGGCGGAGACCGCCACCGTCATGCCACGGTCCTTGAACGACCCCGTCGGGTTCGCACCCTCCAGCTTGAGCCACACGTCGCAGCCCGTGAGCTCGGAGAGCACGGGCGCCGGCACGAGCGGGGTGGCGCCCTCGTGCAGGGTGACGAGCGGCTCGACCGGCAGGCGGTCGCGATAGCGCCAGAGGCTCAGCGAGTCCGCCGCGCGCTCGATCAGAACGTCTCCTCGATCACGCGCACGACCCGCGGACGCGAGCGCAGGAACTCGAGTCGCCCGATCAGATCGACGGCGGCCAGGAACTTCGACTCGAGCACCTCGTGCACGACCATCACGAGGCGCGCGTCGTCGCCGAGCCCGCGCTGGACGACCGACTTGACCGACACCCCCTGCAGGCCGAGCAGCTCCGCGACCCGCGCAAGCACGCCCGGGCGGTCCTCGACCTCGAGGTGCAGGTAGAAGGCGGAGTGCACGTCGGTCACGAGCGGCTGCGGGATCGCCTGCGGCGGGAGCGCGGGGGGCGGGATCATCGCCGAGATCACGTCGCCCAGCACGGCCGAGGCCGTCTGCGCACCGCCCGCCCCAGGCCCCGACAGCGTGATCTCGGTGATCGCCGGCGACTCGATCGTGATCGCGTTGAACGCCCCGTTCACCGACGCGAGCGGATGCTCGGCGTAGAGGAAGGTCGGATACACGCGCACCGCGATGCCGTCGCCAATCCGCCGGGCGCTGCCCACGAGCTTGAGCGAGAGACCGAGCTCCTTGGCGTAGGCGATGTCGTCGGCGGTCAGCTCCTCGATGCCCTCGTAGGGAACGTCGTCGAGCCGGACGGGCGCATCGAACGCCAGGCGCGCGATGATCGCCATCTTCGCCGCCGCGTCGCTGCCGGAGACGTCGTCGCTCGGATCGGCCTCCGCGTAGCCCAGCGCCTGCGCCTGGCTCAGGCAGTCGGCGTAGGAGGCGCCGGTGCGCGCCATCTCGGAGAGGATGAAGTTGGTGGTGCCGTTGACGATCCCGTGAACGGCCTCGATGTGGGCGGCGGCGAGCGTCTCGTGAATCACGCGGATCACCGGCACCACGCCGCCGACCGAGGCCTCGAAGCGCAGCTGGACGCCCGCCTCGCGAGCGGCGTCGTAGAGCTCCTCGCCGTGCTGGGAGAGGAGCTGCTTGTTGGCGGAGACGACGTGGCGGCCGCGGCGCATCGCTTCGAGGACGACCTCGCGCGCCGGATCGACGCCCCCCATCAGCTCTACGATCAGATCGCTGCGCTCGAGGATGTCGGTGAAGTCGCCGCGGCTGCGGGTCAGCACGCCGGAGATCTCCGGACGCATCCCGGTGAGCAGCTCGACCGCCGAGGCGCGCTGCTCGAGCAGCTCGTGGAACGCGGCGCCCACGGTCCCGTGGCCGAGCAGGCCGATCCGGAACGGTGTCGGCTCGGCGCTCGGCTCGGACCCCGCA
>JBBSNQ010000106.1:0-5349 GCA_038232575.1 Solirubrobacterales bacterium
ATCCGACGACCGCCCGCTCGGGCAACGTCGTCGCCGCCGTCGGCATGACGATCGCGATCGCCGCGACGCTGCTCGATCGCGACGTGGTCAGCTACTGGCTGATCGGCCTCGGCATCGTCATCGGCACGGCAATCGGCGTGCCGGCGGCGCGCTCGGTGAAGATGACCGCGATGCCGCAGATGGTGGCGCTCTTCAACGGCGTCGGCGGCGGGGCGATCGCGCTGATCAGCTGGATGGAGTTCCGCGGCGATGCGCCCGAGCCGGGGCGGATCCCGCTCGACATCGAGATCCCGATCCTGTTCGCGCTCGTGGTCGGGTCGATCTCCTTCTGGGGCTCGCTCGTCGCCTTCGCGAAGCTGCAGGAGTTGCTCTCGGGCCGTCCGATCGCAATCCCCGGCCAGCAGGTCCTGAACGGGCTCGTCGTGGTGGGGATCCTCGCGGCCTGCGTCGTGCTCGCCACCGGCGTCGACTCCGAGCCGCTCTTCATAGCGGTGCTCGTGGCCGCAGCAGTGCTCGGGATCGCGACCGTGCTCCCGATCGGCGGCGCGGACATGCCGGTCGTGATCTCGATGCTGAACGCGTTCACCGGCCTCTCCGCCGCCGCCGCGGGCTTCGCGCTCGACAACACCGCGCTGATCGTCGCCGGAACGCTCGTCGGCGCGTCCGGCACGATCCTCACGCGGCTGATGGGCGAGGCGATGAACCGCTCGCTCGCAAACGTGCTCTTCGCGGGCTTCGGCTCAGCGCCGGCGGTCGAGGCCGCCGCGGAGGGGGACGAGGATCGCACGGTCCGCTCGACGAGCGCCGACGACGTCGCGATCCAGCTCGCCTATGCCGACCGGGTGGTCGTCGTGCCCGGCTATGGCCTGGCCGTCGCGCAGGCCCAGCACTCCGTCAGGGAGCTGGCGGGCGAGCTCGAGAAGCGCGGCGTCGAGGTCAGCTACGCGATCCACCCGGTCGCCGGCCGCATGCCGGGCCACATGAACGTCCTGCTCGCCGAGGCCGACGTGCCCTACGAGTCGCTCAAGGAGATGGACGACATCAACCCCGAGTTTCCGACCATTGACGTCTCGCTCGTGATCGGGGCCAACGACGTGACAAACCCGGCCGCACGTGAGGACTCGAGCAGCCCGATCCACGGCATGCCGATTCTAGACGTCGATCGCTCGGCCGCCGTGATCGTGCTCAAGCGCAGCATGAGCTCGGGCTTCGCCGGGATCGACAACCCGCTCTTCTACGACGAGAAGACGGCGCTCCTGTTCGGAGACGCGAAAGAGTCGATCCGAGAGGTCATAACCGAGGTGAAGGCGCTCGGCTAGCGAGGCGTCGGGCGTCGACGGCCAGAGCGGCGGGCCCCGGAGCGCGGGCGATCGGCGCCCCGGCCCGGCCGATCGGCGCCCCGGCCCGGCCGGCGAGCGGCGGCCGCGCGCGATCCCCTATCGCGACGGTCCGATCCTCGTGCGCGGCCCGTTCCGGCTCATCGGCCCAGACGGCGAGGAGATCGAGCTGCGCCGGCGGACGGTCGCCCTCTGCCGCTGCGGCGGATCGCGGCTGAAGCCATTCTGCGACGGCACGCACAGGTTGCTCGGCTTCGAGGCACCGGGCTGGGCCGAGCCGCCGCCGCGCGCCCGGGCCTGACGGTCGAGCTGAGCCGAGCCGAGCGGCTCTCGGAGGACGCACGGGCCTGACGGCCGCGTGAATCCCCGCCGCGTTCCGGACGCGCGAACCCTCACACCGAGGCCGCCTCGCGGGCTACGATCGGGGCGAGCAGCGAGCAAGCTCCCCGCTCCCACGCTCCCAGGAGGTGCTCGGCGAAGCGCCGCTCGACTGCGAGCAGCGCAAGCGCTCCGAACACGACGTCCTCCGCCAGCGCGGGCTCATCGGTTGCGAACGCGCCCGCCATGTCGTGCACGGCAATCGCATCGTGCACGGCGTCTGCCTCGACGTGCTCGTCGAAGAAATCCGTCGCCTGGGCCCCAAGGCCGAGTCGGCGCAGGCCGCTCGCGTACGCCCGATTGGCGTCAGAGGAGGTCATCTCGGTCAAAGCGAGGTGGCCGAGCGCCGCACCCCGCAGACGGCGGTGCAGGCCGAGCAGCGACATCAGGTTCACGGTCGCGAGCGTCACACCGGGGATCAGGTCGAGGTAGGCGCCGTAGCGGGAATCGAGATCCAGCGCCTCCATCGCGCGGGCGTAGAGCGCCGCGTGGATCCGCTCCGCCTCGCCCGAGCCGTACTCGTCGGCCTGGATCTCGACGAGCGCGGCCTTCGGCCTACCCGAGAGGCGGGGCAGCGCAAAGGAGTGCGGGTCGGCCTCCTTGAGCTGGTAGGCGGAGCGGTGCACAAGCAGCTCGCGCAGTTCGGTGAGCGAGGCCCGCCGCGCCGCGTGCTCGGCGATCGAGGGGCCCTCGTCGGCGGCGATTCCACGGCGCAGCCGTGACTCCATGTCCTCTCCGGGCGCGAAAGCGGTCGAGCCGACCTCGGCCCGCAGCGCCGCCTCGAACGCGCGCTCGAGCCCGAGCCGCAGGCGCAGCAGCGAGGGCTCCCACTCCCAGCGCTCGTCGACGCCTTCAAATCCCCTGTAGTGGAGCTCGTAGGCGATGTAGAGGACGAGGTGGAGATCCTCGCCGACGAGCGGGCCCTCGGCGGCGGCCCGGGGGTCCTCGACCGGCGGGGAGGAACCCGACAGCGACCACTCCCCGAGGAGCTCTGGCGGGCTCGGCAGCTCGTGCGGCTCTGCGCTCAGGTGCTCGGTGAGCAGCTGGCTGAGCGGACCTCTTGGCGCCGGGAGAGCCATCCTCGAGCTCACCCTAGCCAGCCCGGAAATCGCAGTCTCAGCCAAAGCTTGTACCTCCGGGGTGGTCCTGCGACCCCAAATTGCCAAACTTGCCCCTGGGAGCGGGCCGCCGCGCCGCGGGTCCGGCGGCGCGAGCCCCCGCGCCGCGGGTCCGGCGGGTGCGCAACGGCCCCCGGCGCTCACGGCCGCCACGGCTCGAGGTCGCGCACCGCGGGGCCCTCGAGCACGTGACCGTCGAGATCGAAGCGCGAGCCGTGGCAGGGGCAGTACCAGGAGCCCTTTGCGTCGTTCCAGCGCACGGTGCAGCCGCGGTGCGTGCACAGCGCCGAGACCGCATGAACCCTTCCGCCGGCGTCGCGGTGCACCGCGACCTGCTCGCGGCCCCCGCCGATCACCTTCGCCTCGCCGGTGGCGACGTGCGCGCCCGGATCGTCCACGGCGGCCCCCATTCCACGGGCGAGCCGGTGTCGCGCCGCACCGGCGCGCTCCGCCAGGCGCGTGGCGACCGCGCCCGCGGCCCCCGCCCGCGCCGGGTCGTAGAGCCAGGCCGAGGGGTTGGGCCGCTCGAGAATCGCATCGGCCAAGATCGTGCCCGCGACCGTGCCGCTCGCAAGGCCCCAGCCGTCGAAGCCGGTCGCGACGTGGCGGCGGCGCGCAAGCGGGGTGATCGGTCCGATGTAGGGGAGCCCGTCGGGGGGCGCGTAGTCGTGGGCCGACCAGCGATACTCGATTGACCGCACACGGAAGCGCTCGCGCGCGTGGCTCTCGAGGCGCCTCAGCCGGGCCAGAGCGCTCCCCCCCTCCGCCAGCGGATGGCGCTCGCCTCCGATCAGCAGCGTCGCTGCGCCCGCGTCGCCGGCCGAGGGCTGGCCGCGTACCGAGTGTGGTGGGACCTCGGTGCTCAGATACATGCCGTCGACGGCGTCATCCGCGTCTACGCGCGCCGCGAGCAGATAGGAGCGCTCCGGACGCGTACGCGCGAAGAACAGGCCCCTGTCGATGATCGGCAGGTGGGTCGCGACGATCGCGTCGCCCGCTACGACCGTTCCCCGATCCGTCCTCACTCGGCACGGCTCACCTTCCTCCACCTCGAGCGCGCGCGTGAGCTCGAACACGTGGCTACCGTCGCCCGGAATCGTCGCCGCGAGCCCCGCCAGGTAGCGGTACGGATCGAGACGCACCTGACGGGGAAGGCGGACGGCGCCCGCGACGGGGAACGGAAGCTCGGTCTCCTGCGTGAACGAGGCCGACAGCCCGGCGGCGGCGGCCGCCTCGACCTCGCGCTCGACCGCCGCGAGCGCGTCGGTCGACTCGACGTAGACGTGGGCCGGCACACGCATGAGTCCGCACCCAGGTCCCTCCGCTGCAAGCGCTGCAACCAGCTCGACGGCCGCTTGGTTGGCCTGCGCGTGGGCATGTGCGGCCGCCGCTCCCCGGCGCTCGCTCAGCCGCCCGTACGCGAGGCCCTGCAGCGCGCTGACGTCGCCGGCGCTGCGTCCGCTCGTCTCGCGGCCCACGCGTCTGGCCTCTATGACCGCGACCGTCGCTCCGGACCGCCGGAGCAGCGCGGCGGCGGTCAGCCCGGCGATCCCCCCGCCGACCACGGCCACGTCGACGGACAGGTCGCCCTCGAGCGATGGAAACCGTGCCGGAGGCCGCTCGTAGAGCCAGGGGCATGCGGGCTTGCCGGCCGGCTCGCTCACCGGCGCCGCGCTGCCGCATCCGCGCACGCGGCGACCCTCGCAATCGGAAGCGGCTGGGTAAGGTGCGCGCGATGCCGGCCGCCCCCAACACGCTCGCACGCTCCCATCGGGAGATTCTCCACTACCTGAACGGGGCGCACGCTCTGACGCAGGAGCGGGTGCGGAGCCTCGAAGCGGACATCGCGATCACGCCTCGTGGAACCTACCGCTCGGCGCTCGAGAGGCGTCTGGGCGAGACGCGCAGCGCCACCGCCCGGCTCGAGCGGCGGATGGCAGAGCTCGGAGCCTCGAGCAGCCTGCTCGAGACGGGGATCGGCGCCCTCGGGGGCGTGCTCGGTGGCGTGCTCACCTTCTGGCTCGCCCCATTCGTGCTGCTGCGCAGCTTCGGCGGCGACGAGCAGCTACTCCACCGCGCCGGCGATCACTGCGCCGCCGAGGCACGCGAGATCGCTGCCTGCGACACGCTCGAGCACCTCGCGCGCGGCCTCGGCGACGAGCCCACCGCCCAGCTCGCAGCCGAGCTCCGCTCCGGGGCCGAGCGCATGCTCGCTCGCCTTCGCGACGAGATTCCGAAGCTGACCGACGGGATCGTGCGCGCGGAGTTGCTGAGCCGCCAGGAGGGGTGACGCCGCGACCGGCTGCCTGGCCGTAGAATCGCGCGGGAGAAGAGTCACCCGTGGAGAGGGGAGCAAGGTGAGCGAAGAGGAGAACGAGCAGGAGCAGAGCCAGGAGCAGGAGCAGGAGCAGGACGAAGGCTCGGGGCTCAAGGCGAAGCTCGTCGATGCCAAGGACAGCGTCCAGTCGACCCTGGGCATGGACTCCGAGTCAACGGCCGAAGAGCAGGGCTCTGAG
>JBBSNQ010000107.1:0-5334 GCA_038232575.1 Solirubrobacterales bacterium
CGGCGAGGGCGTCGCCTACGAGCGCGGCGGCCAGATCCGCTACCAGGTCTACAAGCGCATGCGCGAGCGCGACGAGGACGGCAAGCCCAAGGGCAGCCCGAAGGTGATCGAGGTCGGCAGGGAGGTGCGCGCCAGCGAGGGCCGCCGGGCGGGCAACGGCGTGAGCCGCAACCCGATCATGGATGACCAGGGGCACTACGTCGCCTTCGAGTCGACCGCGACGAACCTCTGCATCCGTCTCTGCACCGGGATCAGCCAAGACCGCAATGGCGCTACCTCCGATATCTTCCGGCGCACACTCGATCGCGAGAGCGCACCGACCGACGACAAGATGCAGATGGTGAGCTTCTCCTTCGCCGCCAGGGAGCAGGGCAACGGCCCGAGCAACAACCCCGCCATGAGCGGCGCCGGCGAGAACATCGTCTACGACTCGGCCGCCACCAACCTGCGCCAGTCAGCGCGGGTGGCCGAGAGCAACATGGACTTCAACGGGCCGACGCGCGACATCTACTACTGGAATCTCCCGCGCAAGCGCGGCAAGGGCAACGTCTCGCGCGAGAGCCGGCCCGGCAGGGGAACCGAGGGGCTCGGCTACTTCCGCCACCCGAGCACCAACCCGAGCATCAGCCAGCGCTCGAACTACCTCGGCTTCACGAGCTCGCTCACCGGCCAGATCGGCGAGGCAAACGGCCCGGACACCCCGGACATGTTCATCCGCTACATGGGCGGGTTCGCGGGCGACCTGCCGTACACGGGCAACGAGTAGGAAAAGGACCCGGGCGGCTCTCGCCGCTTAGCGGCGGCGGAGCGCCCGCTCGAACGCGCCGGCGATCACCTCGTAGCCCGCGACGTTGGGGTGGAAGTCGGGCCCGCGCGGGGCCGGCGCGCAGACCCAGGTCCACCTGCAGATGTTCGCCACGGCGACCGGTAGGACCGAGTCCCCGAAGGGCTCGGTAAGCACCAGTTCGCGTGTCTGGAACGCGCCGCTCACATCCGCGACACGGATGCCCTCGCGGTTGTAGGAGCGGCGCAGAACGGCGTTGAGGCGGTCGGTGAGCTCGACCGAGAGGCTCGCCTGCGCCTGGCCTGTCATGCCCCGCAGGTAGAGCCCTAGGAAGGGGTCGTAGTAGTTCATCCCGATGATCGTCGTGCGCCTGCCCCCGGCCCGGCGCAGGCGTGCGGCGATGCGCGGCAGGTTCTCCGAGATACGCCGCACCCCGGCGGTCACGCAGGCGAAGTCGACCGCCGGCAGCGTCGCGCAGCGGGCGACGTCGTTGGCGCCGATGTCGATCGTCACGAGCGCGACGCGGCCGCGGTTGCGCCGGAGGATCGCCTCAGCGCTGCGCAGCTGCGAGCCGCGGCTGTAGCGGCACTTACCGCCCCGGATCATCGACCTGACCGTCTCGCCCGAGCAGCCGAGCTTCACGAGGTGGAGCCCCGGCCGGCTGCGGAGCAGGCGCCCGGTCAGGACGTCGGCGTAGCCCTGGCGCGTCGCCACCGGCGCCCCGCGGGCGTTCGGCTGCACGCCGTCGGCGAGCGAGTCGCCCAGGGCGAGGTAGAGGCTGCGGCGCTGGGTGCCCCGAACGCCGCCGGCGGTCTCTGCCGCGCGCGCCACTCCGCCGGCCTTCGCCTCTCCGGCGGCGGTCCCGGCCTCCGCGCGAGCGCTCGAGCTCGCCTGAGCGAGCGTGGGTGCGCCCGTTACCCCAAGTGCTGCCGCACCCAATGCGACGGCCATCGCAATCGTCCGCTTCATCGTGCCTCCTCCTGCCTCGGGCCCAGGCCCTCGGAATGTGTTCGCTCGCCCGGGGTCATCCTGCTAGTCCCCGGGGCATCGCGCTCTCTCTTGAGCCACCTTATCCCGCCGGCAGGTCTCGTGCGCCGCCAGCGGCTCTATGCTCGATTCGTGGCGACGGCTACCGCATCCGAAGGGCTGCTCGAGGGGCTGAACGAACCCCAGCGCGAGGCCGTCACCTACGGCGACGGGCCCCTGCTCGTCCTGGCCGGAGCGGGCTCGGGCAAGACCGCCGTGCTCACGCGCAGGATTGCCCATCTGCTCGCCACGGAGCGCGCCCGTCCCGGGGAGATCCTCGCGATCACCTTCACCAACAAGGCGGCGTCGGAGATGCGCGAGCGGGTCGCTTCGCTCGTCGGCGCGCGCTCGCGGGCGATGTGGGTCATGACGTTCCACTCGGCCTGCGCGCGAATGCTGCGCGCGGAGGCCGAGCGCCTCGGCTACACGCGCAGCTTCACGATCTACGACCAGGCCGACGCGCTGCGGCTGCTCAAGCAGTGCATCGAGGAGCTCGAGATCGATCCCAAGCGCTTTCCGCCCCGGGCGATCGCGCGCCAGCTCTCCGACGCCAAGGGCTCGCTGCTCGACGCCGCGGCCTACCGCGAGCGGATCTCGTCGTTCTTCGAGCAGACGGCCGCGGAGGTCTACGAGCTCTACGAGCAGCGCCTGCATGCGACCAACGCGATGGACTTCGACGACCTGCTCGCGCGCTGCGTCGACGTGCTGACGCTCTTCGACGATGTCCGCGAGCGCTACCAGCAGACGTTCCGCCACCTGCTCGTCGACGAGTACCAGGACACCAACCGCGCCCAGTACCGCTGGCTCGGACTGCTGGCGGGCGAGCGGCGCAACCTCTGCGTGGTTGGCGACGACGACCAGTCGATCTACGCCTTCCGCGGCGCCGATATCCGCAACATCCTCGACTTCGAGGACGACTTCCCCGACGCGCACGTCGTCAAGCTCGAGCAGAACTACCGCTCGACCCAGACGATCCTCTCGGCAGCGAACGCCGTCGTCGGTGCCAACCAATCGCGCAAGGCGAAGGCGCTCTGGACCGATGCCGGCGAAGGAGAGCCGGTGCACGTCCGCGAGCTGGATGACGAGCACGCCGAGGCGCGCTTCGTGGCCGGCGAGGTCGAGCGCCTGGTCGAGGAGGAGGGGGCTTCGCGCGAGGAGATCGCGGTCTTCTACCGCGCAAACGCCCAGAGCCGGGTCCTCGAGGACGTGCTCGTCCGCTACGGGATCGGCTATCAGGTGGTCGGCGGCACGAAGTTCTACGAGCGCGCGGAGATCCGGGATGCGCTCGCCTACCTCACGCTGATCGCCAACCCGCAGGACGTCGTCTCCTTCCAGCGCGCGGTGGGCACGCCCAGGCGCGGGATCGGGCAGACGACCCAGGCGCGTGTGGTCGCCCAGGCGAACACGCTCGGCGAGGCGGTCTGGGACCTCGCCCGCGACGCGAGCTCGGTCGCGGGCCTGAGTGCCGCGGCGGTCGGGCGTCTCGAGCGCTTCATGGCGACGATGGAGAGCCTGCGCGAGAGCGCCGCGAGCGCATCGGTCGGCGACCTGCTCGAGCGGCTGCTCGGCGATACCGGCTACACGGCTGCGCTCGAGGCCGAGCGTACGATCGAGGCCCAGGGGCGGCTGGAGAACCTCGAGGAGCTGGTCGGCGTCGCACGCGAGTACGACGCGCAAGCCGAGCAGCCTTCGCTCGAGGAGTTCCTGCAGCAGATCGCGCTCTTCGCCGACCAGGACGCGATCCAAGAGGACGACGGCCGGATCACGCTGATGACGCTTCACACCGCCAAGGGGCTCGAGTACCCGATCGTGTTCGTGCTGGGCCTCGAGGACGGCATCTTCCCGCACTCGCGCGCGATCGAGGCTGGTGACCTCGAGGAGGAGCGCCGGCTCTGCTACGTGGGGCTGACGCGCGCGAAGAGCCGCCTCTACCTGACCTTCGCGCGCATGCGCACCCTGCACGGCGCGCGCGACTGGAACCTGCCGAGCCGCTTTCTCGATGAGATCCCGGCCGAGCTCGTCGAGCGGCCGAAGCGGCCTGACCCCACAGTCTGGAGCGGTGCCGGCCGTGCGAACGGCGGCTCGAGCCATGCCGGCGGCGGCTCCGGGTTCGGCAGCCGCCCGGCGGCTCGGATCGGGCAGCCGCTCGGCGGTGACGGACAGGTCGCCGGCGAGGGCAGGCCGGCGGCTGCGGCGGAGATCTCCTTCCGACTCGGCGACGATGTCGTCCACGCGGCCTTCGGGGCGGGAACCGTGATCGGATCGGAGCCCGGGGGAGTGGTGGTAGTGCGTTTCCCGAGCGACGGCTCGGAGCGCAAGCTGATGGCCGAGTACGCGCCGTTGCGCCGGGCGTGAGCGACACCGTCCAGCCAAACGTCATCGACGGCACCGCGGTCGCTCGCGGCGTGCGCGAGCGCGTCCGCAGCGAGGTCCAGGCGCTGAGTCGGGAGAGCGGCATGACGCCTGGTCTCGCGACCGTGGTGGTGGGCGACGACGAAGCCTCGGCGATCTACGTGCGTCGCAAGCACGAGGCCTGCGCCGAGGCTGGCATCGCATCCTTCCATCACGCCCTCGGCGCCGACAGCTCGCCCGCCGAGCTGCGCGCACTGCTCGCAAAGCTCAACGCCGACGCCGACGTGCACGGCATCCTGCTGCAGCTGCCGCTGCCGGCCGGGCTCGACGCCGACGTTATGACTGCCGCGATCGAGCCGGCGAAGGACGTCGACGGCCTGACGCCGCACAACGCCGGCCTGCTCGCCCGCGGCCGGCCGGGCATCGTGCCCTGCACCCCCGCGGGCGTCATGGAGCTGCTGCGCTCGAGCGGCGCCGAGCTGAGGGGCGCACGGGCGGTCGTGATCGGGCGGTCGGTGCTCGTGGGGCGGCCGCTCGCCGCGCTACTTCTCGCTGCCGATGCGACGGTGACCCAGTGCCACTCGCGAACGCGCGGGCTTACCGACATCTGCCGCACTGCCGACATCGTCGTGGCTGCCACGGGCATCCCCCGGCTGGTCGGGCCGGAGATGGTCCGCGAAGGAGCGACCGTGATCGATGTCGGCATGAACCGCACTCCGGACGGTCTGACAGGCGACGTCGACTTCGAGCCGGTCAGCGCGCGGGCGCGGGCGATCACGCCCGTTCCCGGGGGCGTCGGCCCGATGACGATCGCGATGCTGCTCGCCAACACGCTCGAAGCCGCCCGCGCCGCCGCCGCGCGGGGCTAATCTAGCTACGTGGACCTGGGCAGGCTGCGCTACGGGGAGTGGATCGCCGGCATCTCGGGCCTCGTGCTCCTGCTCGTCATGTGGCTGCCCTGGTACGGGCGCGAGCTCGTGTGCATCGCACCGCCATGCAAGACGCTGAGCTTCAGCGCCTGGGATGCGTTTGTGGCGATCGACTGGCTGCTCCTGCTGGTCGCCTTGGTCGGTGTCGGGCTGGCCGCGCTCACGGCCACGCAGAGAGCGGCGGCGGCCCCCGTCGCGGCCGCCTCCCTGACCGTCCTGATCGGGGGCGTGGCGACGGTGGTC